>CAMYMX010000174.1 GCA_947259605.1 uncultured Polyangiaceae bacterium
TTGTTCTCCTGCGCGAGGCGGTCGAACACATCCAACAGCGGGATGAACCCGAGGTCTTTGTTTTCGTCTCGCGAACGGAGCGCCAAGCCCCGCCCCTCTACTTCTTTTTGACCAATCACGCCAAGATACGGAATCCGCATCAGGCGAGCTTGGCGAATCTTTGCGCCCAGCTTGTCGCTGCTCAAATCGGCGGTGACCCGGAAGCCTCGTTCCTCGAGCTCTTGCTGCACGTTCTCCGCATACTCGTTGAACTTCTCGCTCACCGTCAACAGTGCGATCTGCTCGGGTGCGAGCCAAACAGGGAACGAGCCGCCCACGTGCTCGGTGAGGACGGCGAAAAAGCGCTCGATGGACCCCAAAATTGCCCTGTGAAGCATCACCGGCCGGTGGGCGGTGTTGTCCTCGCCGACGTAGCTGAGATCGAAACGCTCCGGAAGGTTGAAGTCCGCCTGAATGGTGCCGAGCTGCCAGGGGCGGCCAATGGCATCCTTGAGATGGAACTCGATCTTGGGTCCGTAGAACGCGCCCTCCCCCTCGGCAATCTCGTAGGGCAGCTCTTTGGCCTTCACGGCTTCTTCCAACGCTTGTTCCGACTGGTCCCAGACCTCGTCGGCGCCAAGACGCTTCTCCGGCCGCGTGGCGATGACGATACGAACGTCAGTGAAGCCGAAGTCCCGGTACGCGTCGTACACCAGGTCCAGGAAGCTCTTGATCTCGTCCTGCACCTGGTCGAGCGTACAGAAGATGTGCGCGTCGTCTTGCGCAAACGTGCGAACACGCGTCAGCCCTTGCACCACGCCGCTTCGCTCGAATCGATGGAGGCGACCGAAGTCGGCCATGCGCATCGGGAGGTCGCGGTAGCTACGCTTGGTCATGCCGTACATCAGGCAATGACTCGGGCAGTTCATCGGCTTCACCCCGAAGCGCAGGGATTCGCCGAACGCCTGTGTCCACTCCTCCGCGTTCTTTGGCGGCCTCTCTTCGATCCTCTGCTGCAACTTTTCGAGGTTCTCAGACGTCGCCGCCATGTACATGTTCTCTGCGTACGACGGCAAGTGCCCCGAGGTGTGAAACAGCTCGTTGTCGAAGATCTGCGGCGTGATCACTTCTTCATAGCCATAGCGCGCATAGAGCGAGCGCACGTAGCCTTCGAGGAGATTGTAAATCGTGGAGCCGCGCGGCAGGAAAAACGGCGAAGCCGGCGCGTGAGGGTGGAACGCGAAAAGCTGCAGCTCCTTGCCGAGCTTGCGGTGGTCGCGCTTCTTGGCCTCTTCGAGCTGCTTGAGATGCGCGCGCAGGGCTTTGGGCGACGCGAAGGCCGTCCCATAGATGCGCTGGAGCATCGGGTTTCGCTCATCGCCGCGCCAATAGGCGCCCGCCACACTGGTGAGCTTCACCGCCTTCAAGAAGCCCGTCGACGGAACGTGCGGGCCTTCGCAGAGGTCGACCCAGTCCCCGTGGCGGTAGAGCGAGATCGGATCGTCGAGCCGCTCGAGGTGCTCGAGCTTGAAGCCCTCGTCGAGCGACCGCAGCAGGGCCCGGGCTTCATCCCGGGTCACGACCTCGCGGCGAAACGGACTGTCGGCTTCCACGATCTCGGCCATCTTCCCTTCGATGGCACGCAAGTCGTCCTCGGAAAACGTGCCATCGGGCCTGGCATAGTCGTAGTAGAAGCCGTCCTGGGTGGCCGGCCCGAACGCGACCTTGGTTCCCGGGAATAGACGCTGAACGGCATCGGCCATCACGTGGGCGCTCGAGTGCCGAATGATCGCGAGCGCCTCGGCGTCATGCGCGCCAATGGCCTTCACCTCAGATGCACCCTCGGGCACCGGGCTGTGCAAATCGTACACGCTGCCATCCACCCGGGCGGCGACCGTGTCGTTTCCTAGCGCCCCGCGCTCTTCGAGCAGCTCCCGCGCCGTATGCGCTTTCGCTTCGTTCGTCATCGGTCAACGGACCGAAATAGGTAGCTCGAACTCAAGACCAGGTCATCTCCAGGTTAGTAGGCACGGGCAGGATTGAACTGCCGACCCCTACCGTGTCAAGAATGCGGTCGGCTCGCAAGGGCCGCTTTCGCTTATCCAAGACGAGGGCGGCATCAGGCCAAACCAGGCCAAACTGGCCACCGCCGAGCACCTTTCTACACCCGGGGTGTACCTCGAGAATCTGGCCAACCACCTCCTCAAGCACCCTGACGACGTAGACGCCGTCGTCGCGCTCGCGACGTGGGCGCTCGATGTCGCGGAAGGGGAGGACTGGTGAAGCCCTCATTTGCTGCACGCCTGTTGCGAGTCGTGACTCTATCTTCTTCAGTCCGGAGACAGCTCCGGCTGGTTGACCTGGTCTTTTCGGCGGAGGATCGGTCTGAAGCGGATCGTCGCCATGATGTACTCGCTCGTCGAGACCGCGAAGATCAACCGCGTCGACCCCGAGCTCTACCTCAAGCTCGCCGCGTTCGACTTCGCACACACGGCAGACGACGAAGGCCACGCCGCCGGAATCATCCATCGTGACGTCTCGCCCGCGAATGTGCTTCTCAGCAAAGCCGACGAGATCAAGCTCGCCGACTTCGGGATCGCGAAAGCCACCAACCTGCCGAGCAGCATCCAAAACGCCGCGCTCAAGGGCAAAATTGCCTAACATCCAAGCCGCCTCGTGTTGGACGAGTCTCGACTCGGCGCGCCTCACAAACCTCGCTTGGAAGGCGATTCAGAAAGCCTGGCATTCGGGCACCTGGCGCCACTTCGTCGCAAGCCGCGCCGCCGAGCGCGACGCCCGTGCGATTCGACTCGTGCAGCAACGAGAGCGGCAACGCGACCTTCCCAGGGAAGAAAGGGAGTTGTGAGATTCAACGAGATGGAGTGGAAATGAGGTTCAGCGACCCAAACGTGGTCTAGCGGTGCATCGCAAGTCGACATAACGAGCTAGTACCGCGAAATTCAGCACTCTTCTTGATCCCGATGGGCTAAGAGAGCCGCCCTCCATCAAGCCTTCTTCGCCGAACGGCTGCGCCTTCCCCTGGACGTCGAGCTGTGTCGGGCCGTAACAGGACACGATGCCCTCGCCAGTCCGAGCCTCGTCGCCAACATGGCGATTGGGCAGAGCACCTTTCCCTCGCAGCGGGTGCGCGGCAACCTTTTCTATCGGGGACTGGTCCTTCAGCAGCCGAGCTACATCGGAGACACGCTGCGGACGGTCACCAAAGTGGTGGCGCTCAAGCAAAACCGGATTAAGCCCGGCCGTGCCGCCACCGGCATGGTGGTGCTCGAGATGACGGTAACCAACCAGCGCGACGAAACCGTGCTCCACTTCTGGCGCTGTCCGATGATCCCCTGCCGCGACCCGGAGGCAAATACTGGGCACGCGGACTCCTTCGACGCAATCCCCGCTGAGCTCGACATGGAGACCGTCGGCGCCGCAGTCCCCTCCGAATGGAATCTAGACAGATACCGCGATGCGATCCCTGGCGTTCATTTCGCTGACGTCCCAGAAGACACGACCTACGTCCTTCGCGCCCGCGACACCGTCACATGCGCACCGGAGCTGGTCCGCATGACCCTCAACATGGCCTACACGCACGGCGACCCCGCGGCGAGCGCCTACGGCAAACGACTGGTCTACGGCGGCCACACGATCTCCATGGCAGGCGCTCATCTGTCGCGCGCGCTCTCTAATTTGCTGACGCTCGTCGGATGGCGGCACTGCAATCACACCGCGCCCGTCTTCGAGGGCGACGTGCTGCGAACTGAAGCGACCGTCGCGGCCAAACGACCGCTTGCGTCGGGAGGGGGTCTGGTCGAGCTGCAGGTATCCGTGTTTGCGGAGCGCGGCCCCGACGCGCCGAAAGCCGAGCACGATGTCCAAGTCTTGGATTGGCACGTCATCGCTGCGATGGCGTAGGGAGGGTATGTGAGCACTTGGCAAGAGACCTGACATGAGCGGCGGTATCCTCGAAGGCATGCGCGTGATCGAAGGCTCGGCCTTTGTCGCTGCTCCACTCGCGGGCATGACGCTGGCCCAGATGGGAGCGGACGTCATTCGCTTTGACCCGTTGGGCGGTGGGCTCGACTACCGCCGCTGGCCAGTCACCAAGGACAACGAAAGCTTGTTCTGGGCGGGCCTCAACAAGGGCAAACGCTCCATCGCGGTCGACATGCGGTCAGAACGGGGCCGTGCCCTCATCACAGACCTGGTTTGCGCGCCCGGCGACAATGGCGGCCTGTTCGTCACGAACTTCCCGGCGCGCGGCTGGCTCGACTACGAGGGTCTGCGCGAGCGACGCCCGGATCTGATCATGGTCAATTTGGTCGGTGCACGCGAAGGCTCGAACGCAGTCGACTACACCGTGAATCCGGCTGTGGGGTTTCCAAATGTCACCGGCCCCGTCGAGTGGGACGAGCCGGTGAACCACGTCCTTCCGGCATGGGACTGCATCTCCGGTCAGATGCTCGTCGTCGCGCTCCTGGCCGCCGAACGACACCGCCGCCGAACGGGAGAGGGCCAGTACGTGCGCCTCGCCCTCAAGGACGTCGCGCTCGCCATGATCGGCAACCTCGGCAAGATCGGCGAAATCGTCATCAACGATTCGGACCGGCCGCGCTTTGGGAACTACCTCTACGGTGCATTCGGGCGCGATTTCGTGACGGCTGACGGCGAGCGCGTGATGGTCGTGGCGCTGACGAGCCGCCAGTGGAAGGGGCTGCGAAAAGCGACGGGGTTGCACCAGGACTTCGATGCCGTCGGTGCCCGACTGGGTCTCGATCTCGACGAGCCCGGCAACCGCTGGCACGCGGCTCGCGAGCTAGCAGGCGTGTTGGAGGCATGGTTTCGGGTCCACGATCTCGAGGCCGTCCGAAAAGCCTTCTCGAGCAACCGGGCATTGGCCGCTACCCCGTTCCGGGTACTCCGTTCGACTTCTCGTCGCAGGACCGAGTCGCCCCTGTCTGTGCCCCGGAGATCGGCGAGCACACCGAGGACGTACTGCGAGAAGTCCTTGGCCTGGACGACGCCGCCATCGCCGCACTGCGCGACGAAGACAAGGTCATCGGCCCGTAGCGACCGCTGCGCGCGGCCCTAGAGTCCGAGCGGCACACTCTCGTCGCGCTACGAGCGCTACCAGTTTTCCTTGAAGGGGCGAACGTCGACTTCGAAGGACCACGCTGATTTCGGCTGGGTGACCAGGTGGTAAACCGTATGCGCGATGTCGCTCGGCCGAAGGCGCGTGCCGTCCTCGCCGCTTTGATCGTCGGTCCCGATGCCACCGTCGACGATGACGAGGGCGACGTGAATGCCCTCGGGCCCCAGCTGCCGCGCGAATGACTGCGCGAGGCTTCGCTGGCCGGCCTTCGCGGATGCAAACGCTGCCGTAAAAGGCTTTCCTCGGAGGGATGCCGTCGCACCAGTGACGACGATCGTGCCGCTGCCTTTCTCCCGCATGGAGCCAACGACCTCACGGGTGCTCTGCAAAAGTCCGCGGACGTTGATCTGCCAACCTCTTTCGAACTCGTCGTCCGGCACGTCGTCAAAGGTTCCGAACTTCCCGGAGCCCGCGTTGTAGAGCAAGACGTCGACCTCACCGAGATCGTCACGGACCTGTGCGAAAGCCTGCTTGATCGCGCTCGGGTCGGTTACATCACAAGCGTAGGCCCTGCCGCCAAGCTGAGCTGCGAGGCCACTAGAGTAATCCGTCGAGCGTGACAGGAGCGCCACGGAATAGCCCTCCTGGGCAAAGCGCTCGGCGAACGCGCGCCCGTTCTTCGGCCCGATTCCGACGATGGCACAGACTTGTTTTCCCATACTGGGTTCCTAGGGCCTAAGACCGCGCTGCACAGTGGACGCAAATGGGTCTGTTTGCGAGGCGGACCATGCCGAGGCGCCCGCGACATGGCCCGGTTCGCTTGATGTCCAGGCCTCTTTGGATCGGGCCCGGTCCCTGCCCTACACTGTTCGGGCGGTGTAACAGCGGTGTCACGGTTCAGACTTCGATATCAGTCGACCCATCTCGAGCTGCCGCTCGGGGAGTTCTCGATCGGGCGCAGCTCGAAGTGCAGCCTTTCCCTTGGCGACGAGCTGGTGTCACGAAGGCACGCCGTGCTTCACGTGGAGCCCTCGGCGGTCTTCATCGAAGACCTGGGGAGCCGAAACGGAGTTGTGGTGAACGGAGCAGCCATCGACTGCCGATGCCGCTTGACCCACATGGATCGCATCTACATCGGCCCGCAGGAGCTCGTTTTGATCGATTCGGCCAAGATGACGGACCAGCAAGAGACCGGGCCACATGTGATCTGCAGCGGCTGTGGCGGTGTGAACGGAGCCTCGAGGCGGTTTTGCGGGGAGTGCGGCAAACGACTCGCTTTGGGAGGGAGTGACACCTACAAAGAAGCGCATCGGCCCGTGATGCCGCCGTCCTGGGACGACCCTGAAGAAACCGGCACAGCCAGGGCTGGGGACGTCATGGAGGGGATTGCGTCCAAGGCGATCAGCATGGGCCGGTACGAGGAGGCCGAACGGATCTTGCTTCCGTTCATGGACACGCTCTTGGGGCGAGCGATGCGCGACAGCTCGTTTGGCCCATCCGAGAACCCGGACGCAGACGCCGTCTTCAATACGGCTATCGGAAACGCGCTGGCCTTGGCGCGCGGGCTGGGTGAGCCAAAGTGGATCGACTGGGTATTTCGAATCCACGTGGCAACGGGCCGCCTGATGAGCGCGGAGACCATCGAAACACTTCACCGAGTCGTGCGCGACCAAAAGTATCATCGGCCGCGCTTCGTGCGCGCATACCTGGAGATGATCCGGAGCCAGGCCTCCGAATACGGCCCGTCAGAGAGGTTTCGCGCCGGACGCCTCGACGGACTTGCAGAGGTCATCGAGGCAAGGCGCTGAGCGGCCCGCGCGGGATCTTTCCGTCAACGCTCGAGCGCATCTTCCATGCTGTGCCTCCTCAAAACCCCGTCGGCCGCACAATCGTTGACGTTTCCGCACCCGGGATCAAGCTAGCCCACCTCGATGCTTCACTTGCTGCACGCCCTGCTCGCGACCGCCAGATCGAGCCTGAAGCTGCAGCGCGAGCTCGCTATCGAGAACCTCGCCTTGCGACAGCAGCTGGCCATTGTGCAGCGCAAGACCAAGCGCCCCAAGCTGACCAAA
>CAMYMX010000175.1 GCA_947259605.1 uncultured Polyangiaceae bacterium
AGCGACGGGGGCGCCGGCGGGTTTGGCCGGCTGGAAACAGGCGCCGCAGGACGGGGTGTGTTTGACGGAGGCGCGAACGCATGCGGCGTCAGCGTCGTGAAGATATGGGGCAACGGGACGTGGGTCGCCTTCGGAGTGAGCGAAACATCACGCGTCCGCGTCGTGTTTTTCCAGGCGCGATCCCAGACAGGGCTCGCCGTCGAAACCAGATCGGAAAGCGGTGCGTCGAACGAAGGCACGGTTTCTTCGGTGCCGCTCGGGGCCTTCGCATTCACCAGTGGCACAGCACCGGTGGGCGTCGCCGAACGGCTACGGGCCAACGCCAAGGGATCGCTCGCCGGAGTTGGTTGCTCCGTGGGGTAGGCACGGTCGATCGACTCGAGGAGGTCCGACAGCTTCGCGACCGTCGGTAGGATGCTGTCGCCGAGCAACTCGCTGAGCTTAGCCACCGACCGCTCGTCGGTCGGGTCGGCCATCGCGACGATCGCGCCCACGCGGCTCGGCCGCAAGGGAATCGCACAAAGGTCCCGCGCTACGGCTCCCGGCAAACGTCGAACGAGATCGGCGTCGACGCGCGCAAGCTCTCGGGCTCGAAGCATCGGACCGAAACCCAGGTTGACGAAGAAGCCGGCCAGCGCACGCTCATCGAGACCTTCCGAGACCAGGCTTTGAGCCACCTGACCCGACGGAAGGAGCGGATCGCCGGCATCGCTCGCGCGCGCCTGAGCCTCGGTGACGAGTCCTGCGTCAACGAGCTGATCGACCAATCGCCCTGGCATACTTCCATCCCTAGCCAGGCTGGAAGCGTGCGGCAAGTGCGAGAGGCTGTTAGCATCGCTTTCCAATGGCTCGAGTGCTGCACATCGAGGACGATCCTAACAATCGGCGCCTCGTGCAGAAGCTGCTCGGGGCGGCCGGTCACGAGGTGATTGAGGCCGAGTGCGGCGTCGACGGGATCCGGCTCGCGCGCGAAATGGTCCCAGATCTCGTTCTCGTGGACATCAACATTCCGGACCTCGACGGCTATGAAGTGACCCTGCGCCTCCGCGGGATGCCGGCCCTCGAAGACGTGCCCATCGTGGCGATCACGGCCGAGGGCGACCGTGCATCGACGCTCGCCGTGGGCTGCGATGGCTTCATCGCGAAGCCGATTGCCGCAGCGCACTTCGCAGAGACCATCGCCGAGTTCCTCGGCGGGCACCGTGAGTGGGCCGACGACGGAAGCGATCGATTGCTTCGCGAACGCACACAGAAGATCGTCGAGCGGCTCGAGAAGAAAATCCTCGAGCTCTCTGAAACCAATCAAAGGCTGGAAGACATCGCGCGGCTTCGCCGGGAGTTTCTCCAAAACGTCAGTCACGAGCTGGCGACGCCCATGACGCCGGTGGTGGGTTACCTCCGTCTCTTACTCAACGAGGAGCTCGGCCCGCTGACCGATTTGCAGCGCAAGTGCCTGGGTTCGATCGAAACCTCGACGCAGCGACTTCGAACGGTCGTCGATACCTTGCTCGATGTCAGCTCGCTCGAGACGGGGCGAATGCACTACTACACGCGACCGTATGACTTTCGCGAAGTTGCGGTCAAAGCGCTCGATCAAATTCGACCCAAGCTCGTCGAGCGCGACGTCACACTCGTCGAGCGCATCCCGGACGAACCGATGCCGGCACAGGGAGATCCGGACAAGCTCATGCGCGCCATGGTGCACGTGCTCGACAACGCGTCGAAGTTCACGCCAACCGGCGGCGACGTCGCGGTGGAGGTTCGCCCGGAGGGAGACGCGCACTTGCTCTTTGCGGTGTCCGACAGCGGTCCGGGCGTTCGGCCGGAGCACATCGCGCGCATCATGGAGCCCTTCTATCAGGTCGACGGCTCGGTGACGCGCGACCACGGCGGGGTCGGATTGGGCCTGGCGTTCGCGAGGCGGGTCACCGAGGCGCTGGGTGGCGGCATCGAGATTTCGAGCCCGCCCGCCGGCGAAGTAGCCGAGCGGCAGCTGGCGGGTACCCTCGTCGAGCTCCGGGTTGGACGTGTGCCCGAACGGCCCGAGACTCCCCCTACGTGATTTACCTCGACCACCACGCAGCAGCGCCGACACCCGATGCGGTCCGGCTGACCATGGAAGAAGCGTCCGGCCGGGCCTGGGCGAATCCATCGAGCACCCACGCCGCGGGCCGGGCTTCGCGACAGCTCCTCGAAGCCGCCCGAGAACGGATTGCCGAGTCGATCGGCGCATCGGCGGCCGACGTCGTGCTGACGGGCGGCGGGACCGAAGCCTGCAACCTCGGGATCCGAGGGCTCGCCAAGGGTCGCTCCCGGCTCGTGACAAGCGACGTGGAGCACCCGGCGGTCGCCCAGAGCGTGAATCGGCTGCAGGGCGGTGGCGTGGAAGTGACCAGGCTGCGCGTTCTCCATGGGCAGCCACCAAGCCCGGACGAACTGGCGCGGCACCTCGACTCCAAGACCTTGGTCGCGATTCAATGGGTCAATCACGAAACCGGCACCATCATTCCGATCGATCGCTACGCCAAGGCCTGCCGCGAACACCACGCGCGCTTGTTCGTCGATGCGACCCAGGCTTTCGGTAAGCTGCCGATCGACGTCAGCGCACTTGGGGCGGACGCCGTCGCGTTGGCCGCTCAGAAGATCGGAGGACCCGCGGGAGCCGGTGCGTGTTGGATTCGTCGGGGCCTCGACCTCGAGCCAGTGCTCGATGGCGGCTCGCAGGAGCGGGGCCGCCGGCCGGGCACCCCGGACACCCTAAGCATGGTCGGATTCGGGGCAGCCTGCGGTTTGATCGAGACGCGACTCACGCAACAACCGCGCGTGGCGGCACTGCGTGACCGCATTGAGACGAGTCTTCTCGCGGCAGGCGCGGTCCCGAACGCTGGACATCCTCGAACCGGCACTGTCGCGAACCTCAGCTTCCCCGGTTGGCAGGGTCCGCTGCTGGTGGCAGCGCTCGACCTCGAGGGGATCTGCCTCTCGACGGGCGCTGCCTGTTCATCCGGTCTGCAGGAGTCATCGGCCGTGATTCGCGCGATGTATCCGGATGAGCAGTGGAGGGCTGGCTCTGCGGTTCGAATCAGTTTAGGTATGGAGACGAGCCAACGAGATATCGACTTGGCCATTGCATCGTTTGAGCGAGTTCTCGCCCGGCGCGACCCCTAGAACCTCAGATCAATTCGAGCCCTTCTGAAGATATCTTCATCTCATTTAAAGTTTTGTATTATAAACGCATGAAATTGCTGTAATTTTTAGCTGTGTATTTTCAGTTACAAGGCTTTCCATTAAGTGTAACAGCCCACGGTTGATCTGTTCAGTGCGGAGCGACGATGTCTGAAGTGAAGCGAGTGCTGGTGGCCATGAGCGGAGGGGTGGATTCCTCTGTGGCCGCTGCCCTACTGCGCGAAGCGGGACACGACTTGGTCGGAGTCACGCTGCATCTGTGGGACGCCGACGGCGAGCAGCAGGTCGGCCGATGCTGTGCGCCCGAGGACCGCGACGACGCGCGGCGCACCTGCGAGCACCTGGAGATCCCCCATTACGTCCTCGATGAGCGCGACGCGTTTCGCAAGCACGTCGTCGACCCCTTTGTGGCCGAATATCAGGCCGGGCGGACTCCGATTCCCTGCGTGGACTGCAACCGCACGGTAAAGCTCACCCATCTCGCTGAGGTCGCGCGGCGCTTCGACGCGACCCACATCGCCACTGGGCACTATGCGCGCTTGGAGCGAGCCGCGGACGGCCTGCTTCGATTGCTGAGAGGCCGCGACGAAGACAAGGACCAAAGTTATTTCCTCTTCGGCCTGCCGCAGCCGACGCTCGAACGGCTGGTCTTTCCCCTTGGCAACCTCACCAAGCCCGAGGTGCGCGAGGCGGGCCGGCGCCTAGGCGTCCCCAACGCGGACAAGGCCGAGTCGCAGGAGCTCTGCTTCGTTCCCGACGGACGCATCGGCGACTTCATCAGCCGTCAGGGCAACCAGCCGCAATCCGGCGCCATCGTCGACTCGGCGGGCACGGTGCTCGGCCGTCACGAAGGCGTCGCAAACTTCACCCGTGGGCAGCGGCGTGGACTCGGACTTGGGGGAGGTGGCACCCGCTATGTTCTTCGGATCGTGCCCGATACGGCGGAGGTCGTCGTCGGCAACGAATCGCAGCTCTACGCGCGGGAGCTCAGCGCAACCGACGCACACTGGGTCGCGGGCCGGCCGATCGAACCGTTTCACGGGGAGGTCCGCATTCGATATCGGCATCGCGGTGCTCAGGCGGACGTGACCCCACGCGGCGATGGCTTCGAGGTGCGCTTCGATGAACCACAGCGCGCGATTACGCCCGGCCAGGCGGCAGTGGTATACCGTGGCGACGAGGTGATGGGTGGCGGCTTCATTGCATGAGCTTTGTGGGTTCGTCCTTTGCGGACTGCTCGCGGCGGGCTGCGCGAAGGGCAGCGGGGAGGGCAGCGCGGTTGGGCAGGTCTGGGCACCGGACTGCGGACTCGATGGCGCGGCCTTTTCCTTGAATCCGGACTACTTCGCGATGCAGCCGAGCACCTCCGTCGAGATCATCGACATCGTCGTGCAGCGGGGCAGCGATCTCCCGAGCTACAGCGACGGGCTGGCGGTCTTCATCCGCAATCCAGAGTTGCTCAAAGAGACCATGCTGGGGACCGAAATCGAGCTCGGCGGCCTGGCGGCGCCGGTCGAAATGACGCTCTATCTCAACGCGACCTGTCCTGGAGTCGCGCGCATTCCGGTCTACTACGCCGCTGTTTCCGGCACGATTCGCTTTGACGAGCTCTACGTGCCCTGGTTGGACAACGCCACCAAGGAAACGGTAGCCGTCTTCACAAACGTCGAGCTGGTGGACAACAAAGATCCGCTCGAACGAAGGGCCGTCCTCGATGGGGATTTCAGCTTCCTCTTCGAAGTCGGAAGGCCGTTGCAGTATTTCTGAGCCGATGCCTTCCAAGCGTGGTGAACAAGGCGAGGTCCGCGCGGTGGGGCGTGGGGGCGACGCGGTCGTCGAGACTTCGAACGGCGTCGTCCTGATGCCTGGAGGTCTGCCGGGCGAGCGGGTGGAGCTCATGCTGACCGGCTCAAAACGCGGCGCCGCGCGTGGGCGGTTGATGCGGGTGCTCGAGCCGGCCGCGGGACGGCGGGGGCCCGCCTGCGCCGATGCGGCTCGATGCGGTGGCTGCCCGCTGATGATCGCGAGCCCCGAGCTCCAGCGCGAAATCAAACAGCGCTTTCTGGCGGACGCTTGCCGCGAGATGCCCGGCGCGGCCGATACGGAGATCGAATGGGTCGATTCGCCCGCAAAGCTCGGGTACCGAAGGCGTGCCCGACTCGCCTGGCATCGGGACACGATCGGCTACCGCCAGCTTCATTCCAAGCGCGTCACGCCCATCGGCGAGTGCATCGTGCTCGTCGAGCCACTCCGCGAAGCCTGGGACGCGCTGCGTGCCCACCTCGCTCCTTCGTTGCGTGGCGGGGGAGAGATTCAGATTCAGCTCACCGACGCCAAACGTGTCGTCGTCGACCTGCGCGCAGACGACGACCAGCGACCCGAGCTTTTCGACGCCTGTGAGAGGCTCTGCGAGCTACCCTTGGTCGCCGGCGTCACGCTCCGAACCAGCGGGGAGAGGCATGCAGCGAGCTGGGGGGAAACAGGGGTCGCCATTCAGGCAGGCGCGCACGGCCTTCTCGAAGGACCGGGCGACGCCTTTTCGCAAGCCAACGATCGCGTCAACGAGAAGCTCATCGAAGCCGTGGTTCGTCTCGCCGAGCCCCAAGGCATGCGCGTCCTCGAGCTCCACTGTGGAATCGGCAACTTCACCGTCGGACTCGCTGAACAGGCGAGGGCACTCGTGGCCGTCGAACGAGATCCACTGGCCGTGGACGCCTGCCAACGCAACTTGAAGCGCTTGGGACTCAAGGCGCGGGTGACGGTCGGCGATGCCAACCAGCCGCCCAAGGGCCGGTACGACGTCGTCGTGCTCGATCCGCCTCGGCAAGGCGCCAAAGCGCTGTTCGAGGGCGGTAGCGTCTTGCCCGGACCGAAGCGTCTGGTCTACGTATCGTGTGACACGGCGACCCTGGCACGGGATCTTCGACTCGCCACCGCGAAGGGGTACCACATCGACCGTCTGATCGGTTTCGACATGTTTCCGCAGACCGCGCACCTGGAGTCTCTCGTTCGCCTGGTTCGCGATTGAGCTCCGTGCGCTGCATTGCTCCAACACCACGGCGGCGCTAGCTTCTCCGCGGATATGCGCTGCCCCTACTGTGGAACCTTGGAAAACCGTGTGATCGATTCGCGCTTGTCACAGGCGGGCGAGGTCACCAGGCGGCGCCGTGAGTGCGAGCATTGCGGCCGGCGGTACACGACCTACGAACGGGTCGAACAGACGCTGCCGCTGATCATCAAGAACGACGGTCGGCGGCAACCCTACGACCGCGCCAAGCTGCTTGCGGGGCTCCGGCGGGCTTGCGTAAAACGTCCGGTCTCGGCCGAAGCGCTCGAGCGCTTTCAGCACCAGGTCGAACGCTGGCTCGTCGACACCGGCGAACAGGAGGTTCCTTCAACGCGGCTTGGAGAGCACGTCTTGCATGAGCTTCGGGGCCTCGACCCGGTGGCTTACGTTCGTTTTGCAAGCGTCTACCGGGACTTTCAGGGTGTCGACCAGTTCGTGGACGAGCTCGCAAAGCTCAAGGATTGACATGTGGTCGGAGCTCGACCGCGCGGTGATGCAGCGAGCGTTGGCGGTAGCGAAGCGCGGCTACCCAAGCCCGAACCCCCATGTCGGTGCGGCGATCGTTCGTGGCGGGAAGATCATCTCCGTCGGTCATCATGAACGCGCGGGCGAAGCCCATGCGGAAGTCGATGCGATTCGGAATGCTGCAGCATCGGTCGAAGGCGCCACGCTCTTCGTGACCTTGGAGCCATGCAATCATCGCGGTCGAACGGGGCCGTGTACGGAGGCGATTCTCGATGCCAGGCTTGCCCGCGTCGTGATCGGTTGCCTCGATCCGGCGCCCCACGTCGCGGGCGCCGTCGACCGCTTGAGGTCGGCGGGGGTCAAAGTCGACGTCGGCTTGATGGAACCGGAGTGCTCCGCGCTGGTTGCCGATTTCACCAAGCACATCC
>CAMYMX010000176.1 GCA_947259605.1 uncultured Polyangiaceae bacterium
CGACGAAGTCTTGAAAATCTGCGAAGTGTTCCGCGCGCGGGCGATCGACATGTCGCCCGACCGCGTGACCATCGAAATCACCGGCCCCCAAGACAAGGTCGAAGGCCTCGTCTCGGTTCTCCGGCCATTCGGAATCTTGGAGTTGGTACAAACCGGCACCGTAGCGATGACCCGCGGCGTGGAGAAGCACGAGCTCGCGCACCCGACGGTACCCGCATCGCGCAACTCGGCAGCATAACCCCTTTGGAGAAGTAGAGAGACACATGACCCAGATTCGCTATGAAAAAGACGCTGACGTCTCATTGATCCGAGGCAAGAAGGTCGCGATCATCGGCTACGGCTCCCAGGGCCACGCGCACTCGCTCAACTTGAAGGAGAGCGGCGTGGACGTTCGAATCGGTTTGCAGGACGGCAGCAAGAGCAAGGCCAAGGCCGAGGCGGCCGGGCTTTCGGTGAAGTCGGTGAACGAGGCGGCGAAGGAAGCCGATGTGATCATGATCTTGGCGCCAGACACGTCGCAGCCGGCGATCTATGAAGAGCAGATCGCGCCGAACCTCGAGGCGGGCAACATGCTGATGTTTGCGCATGGTTTCAACATCCGGTACGGCACCATCGAACCGCCGAAGGATGTCGATGTGACGATGGTCGCCCCGAAGAGCCCCGGTCACCGTGTCCGTGAAACCTATCAAGAGGGAGGCGGAGTTCCGGCCCTTTTGGCTGTCCATCAGGACGCGACCGGCCACGCAGATGCGCTCGCGATGTCCTACGCGGCCGGAATCGGCTGCGCCCGCGCAGGGGTGTTGACGACCACCTTCACTGAAGAAACCGAGACGGACCTTTTCGGCGAGCAGGCTGTTTTGTGCGGCGGCGCGTCCGAGCTCGTCAAGGCCGGCTTTGAAACGCTGGTCGAGGCAGGCTACCAGCCCGAGCTCGCGTATTTCGAATGCCTCCACGAGCTGAAGCTCATCGTCGACCTGATGTACCGCGGCGGCCTAAACTACATGCGCTACTCAGTGTCAAACACCGCCGAGTGGGGCGACTACGTGAGCGGCCCGCGCGTCATTGGAGACGAAAGCAAGAAAGCGATGAAACAGATACTCGCCGAGATTCAAGACGGCACGTTTGCCAAGCGCTGGATTGACGAGAACAAGAAAGGCCGCCCCGAGTTCAATCGGATCCGGCACGCCGAGCAGGAGCAGCGACTCGAACAGGTCGGTGCAAAACTTCGGTCGATGATGCCCTTCGTCGACCCAGTAGAAATCAAGCAGGGAGAGTAAGTCAGGCGTCGCGCGAAGCGGCGTCGGGAGAATGAATCATGCAACCCGATCACGTACGGATCTTCGACACAACGCTCCGAGATGGAGAGCAATCACCTGGCGCGACGATGACCTCGTCGGAGAAGCTAGAGGTGGCGAAGACCCTATCGCGACTGGGCGTGGACATCATCGAAGCGGGCTTTGCGGCCGCTTCTCCCGACGACTTGCGAGCGGTGAAGACCATCGCCGAGGCCGTGGGCGTGACGGGCGTGGAGGGTCGGCCATCTTTGGAGCCGCCGACCATCTGTAGCCTGGCGCGGGCTCACAAACCTGACATCGACAAGGCCGCTGAAGCGGTAGCGCCGGCGAAGCATGGCCGGATCCATACCTTCCTCGCAACGTCGCCAATTCATCGCGAGCACAAGCTGCGGATGAGCCGGGATCAGGTGCTCGCCAAGATCAGCGAGATGGTCGCCTACGCGCGCAGCTTCACCGACGACGTCGAGTTCAGCCCGGAGGACGCAGGCCGAACGGAGATGGACTTCCTTTACGAAGCTTTGCAGGCCGCTATCGAGGCCGGGGCAAGCACGCTGAACATTCCGGACACGGTCGGGTACACGATTCCCGAGGAGTTTGGAGGTCGAATCACGATGCTTCGCGAGAACGTAACTGGCATAGAAAACGCTGTGATCAGCGTCCATTGCCACAACGACCTCGGTTTGGCAGTCGCGAACAGCTTATCCGCGGTACAGCATGGGGCGCGGCAGGTCGAGGTCGCGATTAACGGCATTGGCGAGCGAGCGGGTAACGCATCGCTCGAGGAGGTCGTGATGGCGCTCCACGTGCGACGCGACCTCTACGCGATCGAGACCAAAGTCGACACCACGCAGCTCACCCGTGCGAGCCGTTTGGTCAGCAAGGTGACGGGCATGGTCGTGCAACCGAACAAGGCCATCGTCGGCGCCAACGCGTTTGCGCACGAAGCCGGCATCCACCAGGACGGGATGCTCAAGCACGAAGAGACGTACGAAATCATGCGTCCAGAGACGGTGGGCGCCGGAAAGACGCAGCTCGTCCTCGGCAAGCACTCCGGCCGGCATGCGTTCGCGAATCGCTTGGTCGAGCTTGGATACCCGGTATCGGGCGACGGGCTCGACAAGGCGTTTGCGCGCTTCAAGAAGCTCGCCGACAAGAAGAAGCTCATCACCGACGCCGATTTGTTGGCGGTGGTCAGCGATGAGCTCTACCAACCCAAGGAATTTTGGCGCCTCGAGGCCATCCAGGTCGGCTGCGGCACGGGGATGCCGACGGCTACCGTCAAGCTCACCGGGCCTGATGGCGTCACTCAAACGGCCGCAGAGGTGGGGACGGGCCCCGTCGACGCGGTGTACAAGGCGATCCAGTCTCTCGTCCACGTGCCCGCCACGTTGCTCGAGTACACCGTGCAGTCGGTGACGGAAGGTATCGACGCCCTTGGCGAGGTGAGCGTTCGCGTGGCGCCCGACGAGCACGGCGATGCAGAGCCCGACAAGATCAATCCGCAATACGCGCACTCTCGAGCTCGCGTGTTCCATGGGCACGGCGCACACACCGACGTCATCGTCGCCAGCGCCAAGGCCTATCTTGCGGCCATCAACCGCATCCTCGCGATCAGAGAAGCCAAGCAATCCCAAAGCAAGGCAGCCGGAAGCGCTGCATGACGATCATCATGGAACCAAGAACACTATTTCAGAAGGTTTGGGACGAACACGTCGTCGTCGAGGAGCCGAACAGTCCAGCGGTTCTCTACATCGACCTGCATCTCATTCACGAGGTGACATCGCCGCAGGCCTTCACCGGCCTTCGTGAGCGCGGCCTCAAAGTCCGACGCCCGGACAAGACCATCGCGACGATGGACCATTCGACGCCGACGCTGCCGAAGGCGCTCTGGGTCATCGACGACCAGGCGAAGGCACAGCTCGGGCAGTTGGAAACAAACTGTGAGGAGTTTGGTATCGAGCTCTACGCGCTCGGAGACAGCCGGAACGGGATTGTTCACGTCATCGGGCCGGAGCGCGGCTTCACGCAACCCGGCAAGACGATTGTTTGTGGTGACAGCCATACGTCGACCCACGGCGCGTTTGGCGCACTGGCGTTTGGCATCGGGACGAGCGAGGTCGAGCACGTCCTGGCTACTCAGTGCCTGTTGCAGCGAAAGGCAAAGACCCTCGAAGTGAGAGTCGAAGGTCAGCTGACGCCGGGTGTCACAGCCAAGGACATCATTTTGGCGCTCTGCTCGAAGATCGGCACGGGCGGCGGCACCGGCTACGTCATCGAGTTCACCGGCTCGGCAATCCGGGCTCTCGACATGGAAGGCCGGATGACGGTCTGCAACATGAGCATCGAAGCGGGCGCACGCGCCGGCATGATCGGTCCTGACGAAACGACATTCGAGTATCTACGAGGGCGAGACCACGTACCTCAGGGCGCAGACTGGGACGCAGCGGTCGAACGCTGGAGTCAGCTCCGAACCGACGAAGGCGCGATCTTCGATAAGACCGTAGTCATCGACGCCAACAAGCTCGAGCCGATGATCACGTACGGCACGAACCCCGGCATGGGCATGCAGATCACCGAGCCCATGCCCAGCACAGACCGCTTCGAGGACGCCTCGCAGCGAGCCGCATTCGAGAAGGCGATGGGGTACATGGACCTTCAGCCCGGGCAGCCCCTGCTCGGAAAAAAGATCGACGTCGTCTTCATCGGCTCGTGTACCAACTCACGCATCAGCGACCTCCGGATGGCCGCCGGCGTGTTCAGAGGGCGCAAGGTGGCGGACGGGGTGCGAACACTCGTCGTCCCCGGCTCTCACGACATCAAGAAGCAGGCTGAGGCCGAAGGGCTCGACCGGATTTTCAGGGAAGCAGGCGCCGAATGGCGCGAGCCCGGGTGCTCGATGTGTATCGCAATGAACGGCGACAACTTGGAGCCTGGGCAATACGCCGTCAGCACTTCGAACCGCAACTTCGAAGGCCGTCAGGGCAAAGGGGGACGCACTTTCCTGGCCTCTCCTCTCACCGCTGCCGCGTCGGCGGTCAAAGGCGAAGTCACCGACCCGCGGAGCTTGCTGCTTTCTTGAAAGGCTGAGTCATGGCGAAATTCACCACACTGACATCGCACGCGGTACCTCTCCCCGAGGAGAACGTGGATACGGACCAAATCATCCCTGCTCGTTTTCTGAAGGTGACCGACAAGCACGGTCTCGGCGACAGCCTGTTCTGCGACTGGCGCTATCTCAAAGACGGATCGGACAACCCCGACTTCGTCCTCAACGAACCGGCTTCGCAGGGCGCGCAGATCCTCCTCGCCGGCGACAATTTCGGAAGCGGTTCTTCGCGAGAGCACGCGCCCTGGGCGCTCGTGGGCTGGGGCTTTCGGGCGATCATCTCCACGGGTTTCGCCGACATCTTCAAGAGCAACTCGCTGAAGAATGGGCTGCTCCCGGTCGAGGTGAACGAAGCCGTCCACAAGGCACTGATGGAAGCGGTTCAGCTCGACCGTTCGACCCAAATCACGATTGACCTGCGGAGTCAGTCCGTAACCGCCTTGGACGGGCTCGAAACGGCATTTCCCATCGACGCATTTTCGAAGCACTGCCTTCTCGAGGGCATAGACCAGCTTGGCTACCTGCTTTCGTTCGACGATCAGATTTCGCAACATGAGCAACCACGAACATAACGCCTCGGCCTCGATCGTGGAGGTCTACGACACCACGCTGCGTGACGGGACGCAGATGGAAGGGATGAGTCTGTCGTGCGACGACAAGCTTCGCATCGCGGAGCACTTGGATTCGGTCGGCGTGACGTTCATCGAAGGCGGCTGGCCGGGCTCGAATCCAAAGGACGTCGAGTTCTTCGAGCGGGCGAAGGACGTGCCTTGGAAGAACGCGACGATCGCGGCGTTCGGATCTACCTGCCGGGCCGAGCTTCGCGCCGAGGACGACCCTCAGCTCCAAACCCTCATCGCAGCCGAGACGCCGGTCTGCACGATCTTCGGCAAGACATGGAACATGCACGTCACGGAAGTGCTGCGCACCAATCTCGACGAGAACCTGCGCATGGTCGAAGAGAGCGTCGCGTTTCTCAAGCAGAGCGGACGCCGGGTGATCTACGATGCGGAGCATTTCTTTGATGGCTACAAATCCGACGCCGGGTACGCAATCGAGACTCTGCGAGCGGCTTCGCGCGCTGGAGCCGAAACCCTCACGCTCTGCGACACGAACGGTGGCTCGATGCCCTGGGAGATCGAAGAAATGCTCAAAGCGGTCCAGGAGGCGCTCCCCGGCGCGCGTCTTGGCATCCATGCCCACAACGACGGGGAGTGTGGTGTCGCAAATTCTGTTGCAGCCGTTCGCGCGGGCGCGCGCCACGTCCAAGGCACCGTCAACGGCTACGGTGAGCGCTGCGGCAACGCGAACCTCTGCTCCGTCATTCCCGATCTGGAGCTCAAGCTCGGCCTCCGGTGTCTTCCGAAAGGCGGCCTCAAGCAGCTCCATGACCTGAGCCATTTCGTCGCGGAAATCGCGAACCTGAGCCCGAACGAACATGCTGCCTACGTCGGGCGAAGCGCCTTCGCTCACAAGGGCGGCATTCACGTGTCGGCGATCCGACGTCATCCAGAGTCGTACGAACACGTCGACCCAACGCTCGTTGGCAACGAGTCGCGCGTCGTGGTCAGTGAGCTATCGGGGCGCAGTAACTTGCGCAGCAAGGCCGAAGAGCTCGGGCTAGAAGTGAGCTCCGCAAGTGGGGGGCGAGTCCTGGAAAAGATAAAGGAGCTCGAGGCAAAGGGTTTCGCGTACGAAGCCGCCGAGGCCTCCGTCGCTGTTCTGATGGCGCGCCACGAGGCCGACTACCAAGCGCCTTTCGAGGTGCTGGACTTCCAAGCCGGCGTCGGACGGCGCCGCGGCGGCGGGATGTTTGCCGAGGCGACGATAAAGGTGCGGATCGGCGACGAGGTCGTGCACACCGCCGGTGAAGGCAATGGCCCGGTGAGCGCCTTGGATTCCGCGCTTCGCAAGGCTCTGCGCCCATTCTTCCCCGCGGTCGCGGACATGCACCTCACCGACTACAAGGTGCGCATTCTCGACGGCCGGAGCGGAACCGGGGCGACGACTCGGGTACTGATCGACAGCCAATCTTCCCACGACAGCTGGAGCACGGTCGGCGCATCGAGCAACATCATCGAGGCGTCGCTCCAAGCGCTCGTCGACAGCATCGAGTACGGTCTTTCGCTCGAGCATGCCAGGCATGAAGGGCCGCTGGAAGCCACCGCGGCGCGGACTTAGCCGTTGCCCTCGAGACGCGTGCCGTGCATCATGGCCGGCCGCACAGGTAACAGAACATGAAAGCCAAGATCACACTCCTTCCGGGCGACGGCATCGGGCCAGAAATCGTAGACGCGACGCGGCAGGTGCTCGAAGCCATCGCCAGCAAGTCGGGCCACACGTTTACGTTTTCGACGCATCTGATCGGCGGCATCGCGATTGACGAAACAGGTGTGCCGCTGCCCGACGACACGATCGTCGGCTGTCGAAGCGCGGACGCAGTCTTGCTCGGTGCGGTGGGCGGGCCGAAATGGGACGACCCGAATGCCAAGGTTCGACCGGAGCAGGGGCTGCTCGGAATGCGAAAAGCACTGAAGCTCTTCGCGAACGTTCGTCCCGTGAAGCTCTTCCGTGGGCTCGAAGCCGCCTCCCCTCTCAGGGCTGAACGGCTCCGAGGTGTCGACCTCGTGTTCATCCGGGAGCTGACCGGCGGCATCTACTTCGGACAGCCGAAGGGTAAAGAAACGAGGAATGGACTTCGCACTGGCTTCGACACGATGATCT
>CAMYMX010000177.1 GCA_947259605.1 uncultured Polyangiaceae bacterium
GTACAACATTGCGCTCGGCGAGCGCCGCGCGCGGTCGGTTCGCAGTTACTTGGGGTCGCTCGGTATGGACAGCAGCCGGGTCTCGATCACTTCGGTCGGCGAAGAGATGGCGACCGGCACTGACGAAGCGGGCTGGGCTCGCGACCGCAACGTGTCCGGCTCTGAGAACTGACGCGCATGGGGGGTGCGCTCGTGGGGGGTAGCCATTGATGCTTTCGGTCTTCCTTCAGACGAGCGCACCAGAACAACTCAATCCTTGGCAACTGGTCGTCGGCGCTTCGCCGGTCGTCCAGTTCGTCCTGCTGATTCTCGTCTTCATGATGGTGATGTGCCTCTACATCATCGGCGCGAAGTGGATTCGGCTGAAGCAGGTCACCGACCAGAGTCGCGGGTTTCTCGAGCTCTTTTGGGCTGAGGAGCGGACTCGCACTTGGAACGGCAAGGCGATGAACGAGATCCAAAGCCAATCGGCCAGCTTTGACCGCTCGCCGATTGCGACGGTGTTTCGCGCGGGTTATCGAGAGCTCGCGAGAATCGCTCGCGGCGGACGCCCCTCCAGAGCGGACATCGGCAACGTGGAGCGGGCCCTTCGTCGAGCGCAGAGCGCGGAGCTGACCCGGCTCGAGACCAAAGTTTCGTTCCTGGCGACGACCGCTTCGACCGCGCCCTTCATTGGGCTTTTCGGCACCGTCTGGGGCGTGATGAACTCGTTCATTGCAATCCACGGCGAGAAGAGCGCCGGCCTCGACGTCGTGGCGCCCGGCATCGCCGAAGCCCTGATCGCGACCGCGCTCGGGCTTGCCGCAGCGATTCCCGCCGTGATGGCCTACAACTACTTCGTGCGGCGCATTCGCGTCGTCGATAGTGAGACGGCCTCGTTCGCGAGCGACTATCTGAATATCATTCGCCGTCACTTGTTGGTGGACTAGGCGATGTCTTTTTCGAACGATGGCGAAGGACACCAAACCGCGCTCAGCGAAATCAACGTCACGCCGCTAGTCGACGTGATGCTCGTCCTGCTGATCATCTTCATGGTCGCCGCGCCGATGCTCACGACTGGTGTCGACGTCGAGCTTCCAAAAGCTGACGCACCTCGAATGGACATCGATCAAGACCAGCCGCTCATCACCGTACAGCGCGACCAACGCATCTTTCTGTTCGACGAAGAGGTTTCGCTCGACGTCCTGCGTCAGCGACTGGTGACAGACGAGCGGATTCGCGATGTCGACGAGGTGTTCGTGCAAGCGGACGAGCAGGTACCGTACGGCGCGGTCGCACAAGTGCTCGCCCTCGTACGTCAGGCCGGCATTGGAAAAATGGGGCTGGTCACCGACCCGCTCACCCGAGAGCCGAGGTAAGCCATGCCCGGGGCGAGCGACTGGCGGGCACTCTCTCTTTTCGAGACGGAGCAGCCGACGCTGCCCGAAATCATGGGAGGCATCGGCTTCACGCTTGCAGCCTTCGTGCTGACTCCTTCACTGGCATTGCTGAGCGCATACTTGCTCGGGGGACTGGGGACGATCTTCGGCTCCGGTGTCGACGAGCTCCCGCCCCCGCCGATCGAAGTGATCGAAACGCGTTTCGTTCGACTTGGGAAGAAGAGGCCGCCGCGAAGGATGCCGAGCAAAGAAGTGCCAAACGTGCAGCAAACCGCGCCAGTCCCGCAGGCACCCGACTCCGAGCCGGTTGCTGCGGCCGCGACCGGGAACAACGCGCAAGGCCTCGCGAAGCCCAAGCAAAAGCGTGCGAAGCGCGACGAGGATCTCCTGTCACAGCTTGGCGCCAGGGCCGGCGCGATCTCTGACCTTTCCAAGGCGCCGGAGCTCGAGGGAGACCCGGACGGCATCGTCGAAGGCACCAAGGCCAGCGGAAGTGACCGCGAAATTTACATCGGCAAGCTCTATTCCTACTTTCGAAGGGGTTGGCAGGTGCCCACCCTCATCACTGACGAAGAGCTTCAAAAGCTGGCCTGCATGGTCGAGCTTTCGATCACACAAGACGGACGCGCAGCGGACTATGAAGTGAAACGTCCGAGTGGGAATGAAGCGTTCGATGAGTCCGTTCGTCGGAGGTTGCATCAGACAGCGGGGGCGAAGCTTCCAGAGCCCCCGGAATCGGTCGCCAACCAGATACTGGGGAAATCCGTCTCTTTGGTTTTCGTTGGGCGCCACGCACGTTGAGGTTGCAAATGACTTGGAGTGAAGCTCGAAATCGATGGGTTGGCGCAGTGGGGATTCGTATAGGGGGGTGCGTCGTGCTTGCGGTTGGCCTGCTCGTCGCCTCTGCCCTGCCCGTCATCGGGCAGGACGAAGCCCCACCATTGCCGGAAGATAAGATCGTCGTCGAGATCGATGCGCCGGACGAAGACGTCTTTCGGATCGGGATTCCGGATCTGATCGGCGATGCCACCGAGCTCGCAGCGAGCGGCGGGGCCATTCTGCAGAACGACTTCCGCTTGATGCCTGGCTTTCGCGTCATCGGTCCGAACGCGGTCCGTCACGACTCCGCAAGCCTCGGCCTCGGAGTCGACCTCGGCGCCTGGGCGGTGCTGGCTGCCAACGGCGTCATCAAGGGCCAGGTCTTTGGCACCGACGCCGGAATGAGCGTCGAGCTTCGTTTCTATCAGTCGAGCGGAGGAGAGGTCCCCGCGCTTCGTCGCACGTATCGAGGGCCTTCTAGCGAGCTGCGAAAGTGGATGCACGACTTCGTCAACCAGGTGATCGGCGTCATCACCGGAACCTACGGCCCATTTGGCACCGAGATCGCTTTCGCGCGGAAGCACGGGCCCGGACAAAAGAGCGTGTATGCCGCTGCGATGGACGGCCATGGCGTCCGGCGGGTTTCGAGCGGCGGCGGGGTCTCCATGCTTCCCTCCTTTGGGAAAGGCTCTATCTGGTACACGCGAATGTCCAAGCAGGGGATGTTCATCACCAACACCCGCGTCGGAGGCAAGCGGGTCATTGGCGGAAAAGGCATCACCATGGCTCCCGCGATTTGCGGCGACCGAGTGCACTTCTCTTCATCGCGATCGGGGAACTACGAGATCTACAGCTCGAATCTCGATGGGTCAGGCCTGCGTCGGCTGACCCGCAGCCACGGGATTGATGTGAGCCCGACCTGCGGACCCGGCGGCAAGCTGGCGTTCGTCTCGGACCGTCACGGAAGCCCGCAGATCTTCAGCATGAACCGCGACGGCTCGAACGTGCAGCGCGTCACGTTCCGCGGCAATCACAATCAAACGCCCGTCTGGTGCGCCGATGCGACGCAGCCGCTCATCGCGTTTAGTGGTCGCGATGGCAACTTCGACGTTTTCACCGTGAACGTCGAAACGCAAGAATACACACGGCTCACCCAAGGCCAGGGCGACAACAAGGACCCGGCGTTTTCGCGCGATTGCCGGCTGATTGCGTTCACGTCGAACCGTCGGGGGTCGCAGGGCGTCTATCTTTCAGGACAAGACGGGTTCGATCAAAATCAGATCATCGACGGGGTGGCCGAAACGGTTCGCTGGGCACGCTGAACGCACGAATCTGGTATGCTCCGGCCCGATGGCGATTTGGAAGCTGGGCTGCCTTGCGACAGTCGTGGTCCTCGGGTTGGCTACTTTCGGGCTATGGCGTGTCTACGGGGGCGGCAACCTTCATACCGACGGTGAGATCACAGCGACTCCCCTCGAGCGTGGCGTCTTGAGTGCGCGTCAGAATGCGCAGAGAGACATCGCGGGCGGCTCGGAGACACGCGTGCTCTTCGGCGACTTGCACGTGCACTCGACCCTGTCCGTGGACGCGTTCCAGTGGAGCCTGCCGTTGATGGGAGGCGAGGGCGTCCATCCCCCTGCCGATGCCTGCGACTTCGCGCGCTTTTGCTCGCAGCTCGATTTCTACTCGCTCACCGATCATGCCGAGGCGCTGACTCCACGCACTTGGGATATGGTCCGCGAGTCGATTCGGCAGTGCAATGCCGTCGATGCGCAGAGCGAGCAACCGGATGTCGTCGCGTTTACCGGCTTCGAATGGACGCAGATCGGAACCACGCCCGAGACGCACTTCGGCCACCGCAATGTGATCTTCAAAGATACGTCCGACGCGCGGTTGCCCAGCCGGCCGATCGCTGCGCCAGGCCTCGCCTCGCAGGCCTTCCGAGATCGCGAGACGCTCCGAGCCAACTGGAAGATCCCGTTCAAGGCGTTTCCGAACAACCAGCCATACAACGACGCAGCGCGACACGTTCGCGAAATCGCGCGTCTGTCGACTTGTGCCGAAAATCAAGCGTCACCCGACCTTCCAACCGACTGTCGAGAGTTCGCGAAGACTCCGGAAGCACTCTTCCAGAAGCTCGATGAATGGGGCTTCGATGCCATGGTGATTCCACACGGCACGACCTGGGGCTTCTACACGCCTCCCGGCTACGACTTCGACAAGCAGCTCGACGCGAAACGCGACAACCCGAAGTGGCAGCCAGCGATCGAGGTGTTCTCGGGGCACGGAAACTCCGAGGAATATCGAGCGTATCGCGCCGCAGAGCAGGCCGAAGAGGGCTGGGTCTGCCCTGAACCCACCGATGATTTCGAGCCCTGCTGCTGGCGCGCCGGTGAGATCATCCGGAGTCGATGCGACGAGCCGCTTTCGAAAGAATGCGACCAACGAGTGGCCGCCGCCCGCGCGAATTATCTGCGGGTCGGTGTTGCGGGCTTCCTCACTCTCCCAGGTACCGATCTCAGCGAGTGGGGCAACTGCGATCAGTGCACCGATTGCTTTCAGCCGAGCTATGCGTACCGTCCGGGGGGAGCCGTGCAGTACATCCTCGCCCGCGGCAGCTTCGAAGCGGGCGATGCGCCACGGCATGCAACGCTCGGTTTAATCGCGTCGAGCGACAACCATTCGGCTCGACCCGGCACGGGATATAAGGAGTACGAGCGGCGAAAGATGACCGAGGCGCGCGGCGTGGTGAACGAAGAATGGAGAGAGCTGCTCTTCGGCGACGGGGAAAAGTCGGATGATTCGGTGGAGCTTTCCCCGGAGGCGGTGTTCGCCAGGCCGCCGTTCCGTCGCGTGTGGCTGGAGCGCCAAGCATCGTTCTTTCTCACCGGAGGCCTCGTTGCGGTGCACGCCACGGAGCGGACGCGCGATGCGATTTGGCAGGCCGTGTTTGACCGAGAGGTCTACGGGACGTCGGGCGACCGAATCTTGCTCTGGTTCGATCTCGTCAATGCCGCGGAGGACCGTGTCCCGATGGGCAGCCAGCTCGCCTTCGGTGGGACTCCGAGGTTTCGGGTTCGCGCCGCGGGTGCGTTTGCGCAGCTTCCCGGCTGCCCCGACGAGGTCACCAAGGCGCTCGGGGCGGAGCGCATCGGCCGAATTTGCGCAGGAGAATGCTACCATCCTTCGGACGAGCGTCGTAGCATCACGCGCATCGAGGTGGTTCGTATCCAGCGGCAATTGGACGAGAGCGAGGCTGTCGAAAATCTCATCGAGGACCCCTGGCTGACGTTACCGTGCCCGACGGAAGGGGAAGTCTGCCAGGTCGAGTTTGACGACCCCTGGTTCGCGTCGGCAGACCGAGAGGTGCTCTACTACGTCCGGGCCATCCAAGAGCCGACGGCGGCGGTCAATGCGGGTTTGCTTCGCTGTGAAGGCGAGGACTGCGACCCCTGCTATGGTGACTACCGAACGCCCTTCGACGACGACTGCCTGTCGATGACGCAAGAGCGAGCCTGGTCCTCGCCAATCTATCTCAGCCCCGTGTCCAAGCCCGCGAGCCCTTAGCGGTCGTCGCAGTCGGCGGCGCCAAGCGCACGGATCTTGCGCAGGTCTTGTTTTGCCTCAGGCACGAGCTTCGACCTCTTGTGGTTCTTCAGCAAGGCCTTGAGCGCCGTGCTTGCGTCGTTGCACGAGCCCACGTCCAAGAATGCTTCCGACATCTCATAGAGCGTCTTGTCGAGCGCGTCACTCCTTCGGTACGTCGACAACACCTTTTGGAATTCCCCTAGCGCGGCAGCGGCCTGGCCCTGCTTCAAGTAGCTGGAGCCGATCATGTACTGCGCGTTGTCCGCATGCTCGTCCTTGGGGTACCGCTCCACAAAGGCTCGCGCGAGTCCGCGTGTGTAGGAATACTTGTTGACGCGATACGCCCGCGTGAGCGCCTCCCAGTGCGCGCTCTTGCTCTTTGGAATCTCGTCCGAATCGATCGGGACATCCATCCCCGCAGCGCGCGCGACTTCGCTCAGACGGCGCTGCAGCGCGAGGCTCTGTTCGGCCTGTGCCTTGCTCGTTCCACTGCTCTCATGGCGCAGCTCTGCGATCTGCCCTTCCATCGTTGCGAGTCGCTGCTGGATCTTTTCGATTTGAAGCCCTTGGTCGGCGCTATTGCGGCGAAGGACTCGGCTCGCCTCGGCGAGCGCTTCCTCGAGCTCTTTTCGTTTGACCTCCAGGTCCTCTTCGAGCGAGTCCAGGCGTTTTTGGTTGGCGGCGATGTCGGTCTGCATTTGGCTGATGCAGGCCGGCGCCGAGACGAGGGTGAGCAGGAGCGCGACGAGCCCCGAGGCGAAGCCCGAGCGCGTGCCGCCGAAAAGTGAATTCATCCCCATGATCAAACCATTTAGTATAGATGGGTTAGTCGGGCCATTTTATGAGTCCGTGTGGAGCAGGCCGTTGCGGTCCACGATAGCCTGCAGCTGTCGCAGACCGTCCTCAAGCTTCGCGAAAAAAGAGGCCGTGTGCGGGACGAAGTGGAAACTCGGGTGCTTGGACCAGAGCTCTCGGAGGCGCATGTCGAGCTGCCGGGCCTCCTCGTTGCTCTCGGTCCGCGCCGGGTTTCCGCCTTCGATCGAGATATCGCCAACCGCCGCCGATTCGAAAAAGATCACGGCGTCGTAGCGGTGGAGCTCTTCGTCGAGGCTGGTGCGCAGGCTTTGGAAGAAGCCTGCAGGTGCGCTTTCAGGCCAGAAGGCGGCGCCGTCGATGGTGCCGCGGTCGCAGAGCAAGACGCGGCCTGGATACAGCGCCCCCTGAATGTCTTCGAGCGCGACTTGGGCGTGGAAGATGGCCTTTTGAGTTGCGGCACGGGCCTTCGGTTCTCCGACACGAGGAAAGCCGCCGGTGAACAGCATCG
>CAMYMX010000178.1 GCA_947259605.1 uncultured Polyangiaceae bacterium
CGCCGCGCCGCTTCTCCTGGTCGCTGAGCAGACAGGTTTCGAGGATGACCTTGACGGCGGCCCCTCCCGCGGCCTCGACCACTCTCCGAATCTCGTCCATGAAGGGCTCCGGCATGCCTTCCTTGAGGGCGGAGATCTGGCAAACCATGTCGATTTCCGTGGCGCCATCCGCCACCGCCTGGGCGGCCTCGGCGGTCTTTGCGGCCGGGCTGCTCGCTCCAAGAGGGAACCCGACGGTCGCGGCAATGGGGACCTGGCGGTCCGCCAGCAGTGAGGTACAAAGCGCCACGTGGGACGAGTTGACACAGACGGTTGCAAACCCGTGGCGAGCAGCCTCATCGCACAGGCGAACGAAATCCGAACGAACTGCGTCCGGTCGCAAAAGCGTGTGGTCGATGAGCGCAGCCAGGTCCGGACGCATGATCTGTGCTTGCTTAGCAATGAATGGGGGTTGCGACCAATTGCGCACGCCCACGAGCCTGGGGGGCTTCTCGACTGATGGACGTTACCTGCGAGCGCTGCGACACAGAATACGAATTTGACGAAACGCTGCTTTCCGGACGTGGAACGAGCGTGAAATGCACCAATTGTGGGCATGTTTTCAAGGTGTACCCGACGGGGGGGGCCGAGGCGGACCGGACGACCAGCGTCTGGCGCCTCAAGTTGGAAGACGACTCAATCGACATGATCGATTCGCTTCGGGAGCTTCAGCGCCGCATCAGCTCCGGCGAGCTGACGCCGGAGAACGAGATCGCGAGGGGTGACGAGAGCTGGAAGCCACTCGGCTCCATCCCCGAGCTCGAGACCTTTTTCCAGGCCGCCGGCGTCGAGGTCTCGGCGGCGCCGGCAGGGCTGGGCACGGATTCCTCTGCACCACACGCGGAACCCTCGAAAGAGTCGAGCTTACCGCCGGGGAGGCGGCCGAGACAGCCAACTTTGCTCGGTGTCATGCCGGTCGACAAGATGACGTCGGGCGGTGCGATGCCGCAAGGGCTTGGTTCGGCTCCCAGTGCCGAAGCCCGAGACGAGCCTGCCGGCAAGTCCGTGGGCGTGACGAACAACGAGGCCAGGGAAAGCACCGCGGCGGAACCAGGGAGTGGAACCAGCAGGCCGGTGTCTCCCTACTCATCGGATTCCTGGGCCGATCCTGGGGCGGACACCGCGCAGCCCCGGGTGATTTCTCCCGCGCCGGCGCGTAGCGCGGAGCCACAGGAGGCCGAGTTCGAGGAGCAGCCGCTCTCCGCGGGGCGTCCGAGCACACCGCCGCCGGCCTACTACGACGATGACGACGACATCCCGGCCCTGCCCGGCCGTGGCGGCTCGCCGCTGCGATGGCTGATGTTCATAGTCCTGGTCGGAGGCCTCGCCCTGATGTTCGCGCAGTGGCCGCGCGTGGCGCAGCTGCTCGGCATTGCGGGCGACCCCGCGCGCGTCGCGGCGAGTGTCGCAGACGGTGACGCCGCCGTGTTCGAAGCGCATCCGGAAGCGTACGCGAGCGCGATCGAAGCCTATGGCCGTGCGATCGAGTCCGGCGGTGATCGTGACCCGGAGATCCTCGCGAAGCTCTCCCACGCGTACGCGCTTGCGGCGCAGGCTCAGATGGACGATGGCGCCACACCCGACAGTATCGAAAGCCTGACGACGGCCGCACGGATGACGGCAGAGAGCGCCACGGAGCTTGACCGACGCGACTTGGATGCAGCCCTCGCCGAGGCCGACGCGCTCCGACTCACCGGAGACCTCCCCCAAGCGCGTCGCGTCTTGGAAGAGGTCCGGTCGATGTCGTTTAGCCGCACGGCCGAGTTCTTTCGAATCGACGCGCGTCTGGGCGCGGCCGAGGCGGGCGGTGACATGCAGGCGGCCCTGCGAAGCGCCAGGCAGGCTGCCGAGCTTGCGCCCGATGGTATTGCGTACCTCTTGCTCCTGGCTCGTGCACAGCGCGCCGCGGGCGAGGACGCCGCTGCGAGGGAACAGTTGGTAGCGATCTTGGCGGATCGTCCAGCGCACCCGACAGCAACGAAGCTGCTCGCCGACCTCGACGCAGCACAGGCCGCCGAGGCGGTTCCTGACGCAGGGGTCGAGGGCGACGCAGGATCAGGGACCGAGGCCGAGACCGAAACCGAGACCGAGACCGAGACCGAAACCGAGACCGAAACCGAAACCGAAACCGAAACCGAAACCGAAACCGAAACCGGGGCCGAGACGGAGAAGTCGACCCCGACCGCGACACCCGCCCCCCGACGCAGGCCTGCCTACGACGAGTACGATCGATTGGCGAAGGCAGCGGGCAGCGATGACTTCGTCGACGGGCGGCCGCCGGTGCGGGGCTACGACTGGTACATGCAACAGGGGCGCGCCGAGCTTGCCGCTGACAACCTCGCCCGCTCCCGCGCCTACTTCGATAGCGCTCTGGAGGCTCGCCCAGGCTCTGCCGAGGCGATGGACGGCCTCGGCGACGTCATGAGCGGGCTCGACGACTACATCTCGGCGGCCCGCTACTTTCGGGTCGCGGCACAGCGCGGCCATCCGGACGGCTACTTCAACTTGGGCCGGACGTACGAGCGCCTCGGACGAAACCAAGAAGCCGTGTCGGCGTACTTCACGTACGTCAAACGGCGGCCATCGGGCACTCACGCCGGTGCCGCCATCGCAGCGATCAAACGACTAGAACCCCGCGCAAAGCTTCCTCCGGAGCTCGATCCAGACCTCAAGGCCAAGCCCGAGCCCGAACCCGGCGCGAAGCCGGAACCGTCCTCGGCGGACGCGCCAGCGCAGGAGTCGGGAACAACAACGCCATGAAGTACCGCACCCGCCATACGGCGCTCATCATCCTCTCCGTTCTTACATCCCTGGCCACGGCGTCATGCAGCGAGACAAAAGAAGACTCGGACGAACCGGTGGTTCGCGAGCTTCGCTTCTTGCAAGCGTTTCCCGACGGCTCAGAGCACGATCCCTTCGCCCCGCCACAGCCTACGTTGCACGACGTCCTCGAGCGGGTCTGGGAAGCGACCGATGACGAGCGGGTGAAGGGCCTCCTCGTGCGAGTGGGGCCTTTGCAGGGTTCATGGGGGAGCGTGGGCGACCTCGTCGAGGCACTCGGCGCATTCCGGACCGACAAGCGGCCTGTCCATTGTCATTTTGAGACCGCCGATAACGTCGGCTATCTCTTGCTGGCGTCCAGCTGCGACCGAATCAGCATGTCGCCAGCAGGGACCCTCGACCTGATCGGCCCGGCCGCCGTCATGATTTACGCCCGTGCGCTTCTCGACAAGGTCGGCGTCGAGGCGGAAATCATCCACATGGGCCGCTACAAAGGTGCCGGGGACATGTTCATCCGAAACGACATGCCCCCTGAGGCCAAGCAGTCGATGGATGCGATCCTCGATGACCTGCAGGGCGCCTTGCTCGCCGCGACACAGTTGCGGACGGACGGAGACCTGAACCGTGCCAAGGCACTGATCGACCAAGGTCCTTACGGCTCGGACACCGCAATGAAAGCTGGGCTGGTCGACGCAGTCGGCTTTCTTCGGGAGTCACGCGAGGAGATCAAAAAGGCCGCCGACGTCGAGAACATTCGACGCACCCGGATGCTACCCAAGCAAGAGCAGCTCACGCTGGGGCAGTTCTTGGGCTTGTTGAGCGGCGAGAGCGATAAACCGAAATCCAGCGGTGAGCGGGTCGCCTTGGTTTTCGTGAACGGCAACATCACCGACGGCGAATCCGATGCGAGAGGCAACGCCGTCGCCGGCCCCTTCGTCCGAGCGATGGAACGTCTCGAAAACGACGAAAATGTCAAAGCTGTCGTGATGCGCATCAACTCGCCCGGGGGCTCGGCCCTTGCCAGCGACCGAATGTGGGAAGCCGCGCGCAACTTGGCCGAACAAAAGCCCTTGATCGCGAGTGTCGGAGACATGGCGGCGAGCGGTGGCTACTACATTGCATCGGCCGCCGGTGAGATCTTGGCCCACCCCAACAGCCTGGTCGGCTCGATCGGCGTGGTGGGTGGCAAGTTCAATTTCGCCGGACTCGCCGAGGACATCGGCATCAATACGTTCGTCTTGCAGCGGGGTGAGCGCGCGGCCTGGTCGACGCCGGTCCGCGCCTTGAATCCGAGCGAGCGCCAGGCGTTTGAGACGTTACTTCGCGACACCTACGACCGCTTCATCAGCCGCGTGGCCGCGGGTCGCGAGATGGAGACAGAAGCCGTCTTGGCCGCCGCGGAGGGCCGCGTCATGACCGCGCAGGACGGGAAGGAGCTCGGCCTCATCGACGAAATGGCCGGCCTCAGCGAAGCGCTGCACAAAGCCCGTACCGCCGCCGGACTCGGGCCCGAGGTGCCCGTGGAGATCTGGCCCGCGCCCAAGGGGATGTTCGATGCCATCAATGACCTGCTCAGCGGGGACGGAGAGGACGACGCGCGGACCCTGCAGCGCCTCTGGCTACGCCGACACCCGCTTGCTTCCACGCTTCCGTTCGAGGCCTGGGCGCAAACGGTCCGTCTTCTTGCCGAAGAGCGGGTCGCGCTGATTCCGCCGTACCTGTTTACCGTGCGCTAGAGCGCGCAGTAAGGCCAAACGTCCTGCCCTGGAAGGCAGCTGTTTTCGAGGTCCTCGGACGCGCAGTTGTTCAAGCAACCCTCACAGAGTGAGACCGGCCATAGAAACTCCGCAGACCGCTGACTGAAGCCGCCGAAGGTCGTGCCGCCCGCGCGAATGCTGAGCAAGATTTCCGTCACCCCGAGAGCCACCAAGGTGTCCTGGTAGTTTCCGGGAATGCCCGTCGCGAACCCCACCCCCGGAATCGGGTCGCCGCCAACCTCCGTGGTAGCAAGCACGGCACTGGTCGTGACACGATACGGGTTGGTCAGACCACCGAGATCAGGCTTGCTTCCGTCGGCACGCAGAATCGTAATGTCGTAGTTGTCGACTTGGAGGTTATTTTGCTCTCCCTGGAACTCGAGCGCGTTGCTCACCAGGTAGCTCTGAAGCTGGAGGGCGATCCCGTAGTCCGGGGTTTCGCCGGTCAGTGTTCGAAAGCTGGTATCCCAGAGGCCGCGCAGTAGACGTTCGTCTTGATCGGGTTCCACGAAACAAGAGTCGTCCGGGAGCAAATTCGCACTGATCTGAAGTCCGTTGTCAGGAAAACGATTGCAACCAGCAACCGTCACCGCGAGCACCATGGCCATGAGGATGATTCGACGCATAAGTCCCCTCCAAAGGGTCATCCCATGGTATCGAGCCCATGCGTAAGCCGCCAAATTTCCGGTGCTCAGGATTGTGCGAGCGCAGCCCGCACCTCGTCGAGGCCGAGCGTTGCGATTTCGGTTTGGCCCGGAAACCGAGGAATTACGAAGTAAATTGTGTCGCCGCGGCGCTTCTTGTCCGAGCCGATGAACTCCAACGCACGGCTGTTCAGTCTTCGATCGAGATCGGTCGGCAGCCCCAATTTCCCTAAGAGTCGCGTGAGGCGCTCTGTTTCTTCACGGCGCCCTCGCCCGAGCCCTGCCGCGACCCGCATGGCGGCGATCATTCCGAGCGCCACGCCCTCCCCATGTCGAATGCCCCGGTACTCGCTCGCTGCTTCGAGCCCGTGGCCAACCGTGTGACCTAGATTGAGGAGCATCCGACGGCCCGACTCCGTTTCATCCTCGTGCACGATTCGCGACTTCAGCAAGACCGACATTCTGACCGCTCGAATCGTCGCATCCGCGTCGCCTGCGATGAGCGCCTCGGCGTCCCGTTCCAGCATGGCAACCGACTCCTCGGAGTCGAGCCAAGCGCTCTTCACGGCCTCGGCGAGGCCCGCGATCCGTTCTTCGCTCGGCAATGTCGACAGCGTCTCCACATCGCAGAGAACGAACTTCGGCTGGTAGAAGGTTCCGACGAGGTTCTTGCCACGGGGTCGATTGAACCCGGTCTTGCCTCCCACAGAGCTGTCGACCATCGCCAGCAACGTGGTGGGAATCTGCCCGAGGGCCACGCCGCGCAGCAGGGTCGATGCCGCGAATCCGCTCAAGTCACCGATCACGCCGCCGCCCACGCCGATGACGATCGCACGTCGGTCGACTTCGGCTTCGAGCGCGCTGTCCCAAATCCGCTCCACGCTCGCGACGTTCTTGTGGGCTTCACCCCCGGGCAGTCTCACCTCGATTGGAGGCTTCCCAGCCACAGTGAGGTCGCGAACGGCGTCCTGCGGCCAGGGACGGTCGTCGCCTCCGTCGAACACCAGAATCGCTTCACCGGCCGCGTGCTCGCGTGCGCGAATCCCCACCCGATGGCGTGCGCCGCGGCCCACATCGACTCGATAGGTCCGCAGGCCCAGAGGCACGACGATCGGCGAGAGATTGCGGACCTCCACAATCTGCGCGGCGATTTCTTTGGGTTCTAAGGCGCTGGTGTCGATGACGGCATGGGCTTCCGCGTAGGCGGCTGCCCTGTCGTTCAGGATGCGCTCCAGGTCACCTCGAGGATTCTCGCCGAGCAACGGGCGTCCCTGAGCCGCGCCCACCCGCGCCGCGAGCACCGAGGGCTCGGCGGTCAACGTGACAAGGATTCCGTCGCGTAGGAGCGTCTGTCGGGTTTCGTCGTCGACCACCGTGCCGCCGCCAAGGGAGACAACGCCGACTTCGCCAGGAAGGGTCCCGAGCGCCTCTTTCTCGAGCGCCCGAAACGCCCCCTCGCCGCGCTCCGAAAAAATCTCCGGAATCGAACGCCCCGCCAGCTCTTCAACCCTTGCGTCCAAATCGAGCGCACGCGTGCCGAGCTGCCCGGCCACCAGGCCAGCCACAGTCGATTTCCCAGCCCCCATGGGCCCCGACAGATAGATACGCACGCAGAGAAGCATACGGCCCACCAAGTCCGCAGTCACGAACCCGGATCTCGACTCGGTCTTGGACCCAGCCCCGGTCACCCGGCCCGGGTCCCTGCACCGGCCCTGCCTCCGGAATTACTCCGGCAGCGCGAGCGCCCTGTTCACGATCCTCGGCGTGAGGAAGATGAGGAGCTCGTTTCGGTCCTCACGGAAGCGGCGGCGCTTGAAGAAGACCCCGAGAACCGGAATGTCGCCAA
>CAMYMX010000179.1 GCA_947259605.1 uncultured Polyangiaceae bacterium
CGGTCCCCGTCAAGCCGTACGGTAGCTTCACGCCAACCTCGTAGCTTCCCACCTCTTTGATGGTCTGAGCCGGCATGACGAGCTTCTTTTTGTCGACTTCCACGCCCTTGGCCGCGAGGCCATCGATGACGTCATTCGAGGTGACCGAGCCGAAGAGCTTCCCATCGTCGCCCGCTTCCTTGGCGATCATGACGGTGACCTTGGCCAGCTCGGCGACGATTTTTTCCTGCTCCGAGCGAAGCTTGGCGATGCGTTGGGCCTGAATGGCCTTCTCGTGCTCGATCTGTCGGACGTTTCCGCGGCTTGCAACGACCGCGAGGCCGCGAGGCAACAAGAAATTGCGAGCGTAGCCGCGGCGGACCCGCACCACGTCTCCAATCGAGCCCAGGTGCTCGAGGTTTTCCTTCAGTACGATTTCGACGTTAGATGCCATGACTGCCTCACTTCGTCGCCGTGTAGGGGAGCAGCGCAATATTGCGTGCTCGCTTGATCGCACGCGTCAGATCGCGCTGTTGCTTCGCGTTCAGGCCGCTGATCCGCCGAGGGGTGATCTTCCCGCGGTCGGTGATGAAGTTCCGAAGTTGCTGCGGATCTTTATAGTCGAACTTGAAATCAGGAGGGAGCGAATGACCCGGGGCCTTTTTGCGTCCGCCACGTCCGCGCCCGCCAGCTTCAACGTCAAAATCTTGTCGGATATCGTCGGCCATGGGTTAGCCCTCCTCGCGATTGGGGTCAGCGGATTCCGCTTCGGCGGGTGCTTCACTGGATGCTTCGGCGGGTGCTTCAGCAGGTGCTCCACTGGGTGCTTCGGTCGACGCCTCGGCGGATGCTTCGGTCGACGCCTCGGTGGACGCCTCGGCGGCCGGGGCTTCATCGGATGCGGCTTCAGCGCCCGGAGAGGCGGCCTCGGCTTCTTTCGGCGTCTCCGCAGGAGCGACAGAGGGCATCCCACGCGGGGCACGCGGCGCCATTCCTAGGCTGCGAGCGCGCTCGAGCTCGACGTCCTCGGCCTGCTCCTCTTCCTCGACGTGCAGGTACTGGACCTCTTCGGGGTCGACCGAGACCGAAGCCGGGTCGATGTCCTCGTCGAGAAGAACCGTTTGGAATCGCACCACTTCGTCGAGCAAGCGCAGATTTCGCTCGAGCTCGGCGACCAGGTCGTTGAAACCCACGTACTTGAGGTAGACGAAAATTCCGCGCGTGTTCTTATGGATGGGATAGGCGAGCCTCCGCTTGCCCCAGTTGTCGAGCTTCGTCAGCGTGCCGTCCAGACGCCCGATGACGTCCTTGGCGCGTTCAACAATCTTCTCGGCCGCGTCGTTGCTGACGTCGGGCCGGAGGATGTAAATTGTTTCGTATTCACGCGCCCATCGCGTGACGGGCGCTGCCGCTGTGCTTGCCATCTCTCCTCCTGGTCTAGTGGCCCCAGCGCAAGGCTGGAGCGAGGGAGGCCGAGGCATAGCCGATCCTCGCCTCTGCGCCAGTGGTCAGGATCGGCCGTGGTGTCGATTCATCGACTGTCGCGCCCCTTCGCGCACGGCGGTTTCGGCCATGTCAGCGGCGAGCTCGAGGACCGCGCTGAGCTCCACCCGTTCCAAACTGTTGAAATCACTGAGAACGTAACTCTCCGGACGCCCCCTGCTCGGCCTCCCGATGCCCACTCGGCATCGAACGAAACCCGGGCCGCCGCAGTGCTCGACCATGGAGCGCAACCCGTTGTGCCCTGCGGTGCCGCCGCCGACCTTGATGCGGACCACCCCATACTCGAGATCGAGCTCGTCGTGCACGCACAAGACCTGGTCGACGGGGACCTTGAAGAACCGCATGGCGGCCTGCACGGACTCGCCGCTGAGGTTCATGAAGGTCATGGGCTTGAGAAGCACCAGATCCTGGTCGCCCAGCACAACCTTGGTGAACTCGCCCTTGAATTTTTCTCGAGAGCTGGGCGCACCCCAACGGCGCGCCAGCTCATCGACCACCATGAACCCCACATTGTGGCGATTGCCAGCGTATTTAGGCCCTGGGTTCCCGAGGCCCGCGATGAGATGTGTGCTCACGGCCGGCCGCTGCTCAGGGGGCGGCCTTCTCGGGCTCAGCGGCAGGTTTCGCGGCTTCAGCGGCCGCCGCTGCGGCTGCATCCTCCTCGACCTCTGCGGCAGTGGCCTTTCGCGGCTCCAGGATGATCACAAGGGTGAGCTTGGGCTGCAGGGTGCACTCCACGCCCGCGGGGAGCTCGATCTCCTCGACCGAAATCGTGTCCTTGAGAGCGAGGTGCGTCACGTCCACTTCGATGGACACCGGAATGTTGGCTGGCATCGTGCGAAGGGGCAGCACACGCCGGGTGACGTTGAGCACCCCGCCTTGAACGACGCCCACAGAGCGGCCGTAAGTACGGAATGGAACGTTCACCTCGAGCACCCTGTCCTCCAAAATCCGATACAAATCGATGTGAAGGAGCTCCTGCGTGACAGGATCGGTCGTCAGGTCCTTGACCATGGCCAGCTCGTCCTTGCCGTCCAGGGACAGCTTGAACACCACGTTCCGCCCGCGCTCGCCTCGAAGCGCTTTGGTTAGTTCTTTGGGGGACAGGGTCAGCGGCGTGGGCTCGACGCCCGGGCCGTAAAATACGCCCGGGACTTTTCCTTCTGCACGCAGCCGACGCGCTGGCCCCTTTCCGCGCCCAGCGCGGACCTCAGCCTGCAACGTCGTCGTTTCCATTCTCGAATGCTCCAATCATACAAACAGCGAGCTCACCGAGTCGCTGTGGTGAATCCGTTTGATGGCCTCTCCTAGCAAACTTGCCACGGAAAGCACGCGGAAGCCGCCGGTCGCGATGGCTTCCTCCCGAAGGGGGATGGTATCGGTCACGATGACCTCCTCGAGAGGGGAATCGACAATGCGCTCGAGAGCCGGACCGGACAAAACCGGGTGCGTGGCGGCTGCCATGATCCGCTTGGCGCCCTGCTCCTGGAGGGCGCGGGCCGCATTGGTAATCGTGCCGGCAGTGTCGATCATATCGTCCAAAATCACGCATTCTCGTCCGTTTACGTCGCCGATGATGTTCATGACTTCGCTGACGTTCTCCAGCTCACGACGTTTGTCGATGATGGCGAGCTCGGCGCCCATGCGCTTCGCGTAGGCGCGCGTGCGCTCGACCCCGCCGGCGTCGGGCGACACGAACACAGGCGGTGTGCGGAACCTGGGCCTGAGATGCTGCAGAAAGACCGGCATCGCATAGAGATGGTCAAACGGCTTGTTGAAGAAGCCCTGAATCTGGCCGGCGTGCAAGTCCATCGAGACGACGCGATCGATGCCCGAGGTCGTGAGCAGGTCGGCGACCAATTTCGCGGTAATAGGCGTCCGTGGAGCGGCCTTCCTGTCCTGCCTCGCATATCCGTAATAAGGGATGACGGCGGTGATGGAACCGGCGGAGGCACGCCTCAGTGCATCGATCATCACCAGCAGCTCCATCAGGTTGTCGTTGACCGGGGCGCAGGTCGACTGGATCAGGTAAACATCCACGCCACGGACGTTTTCCTTAATCTTTGCGAACACCTCGCCGTCCGAAAAGCGCGAGACACGCGCGCGGCCTACGGGCAATTCGAGGTAGTTGGAGATCTTCTCGGCGAGGCTCGGGTTTGAGTTACCCGTGAAAATGCAGGTCGACTTGAACATCGCGGGGTCCCCTTAACTTAGCGAAGAGTTGCCACCCGGTAGAGCCGCACGCAGGTAGCAAAGCGACCGGCGAGTGTCAACCACGGCCTATGTCGGAAACCACTGGACAAAACAGGTTCCGTTGTTTCCGACGATACACGGTTGAGGTTCCTGAGCTGGGCGTGTAAACCTCATCGTTCCTGCACTCGGAGGAATGATGACGTCGAGCGTGACATTGTTGACGGAGCGCGAGCGTGTGGCGCAGCAGTGGCGAGATGCCCTGACCAAGCACGAAGTTCAATGCATGGTCGTGGCGCCCTCCGATCTGGCGATTGCGGCCGACGGCCAGACTGCAGTTGTCGTCGATGTCGATAGCGCACAGCTCGATGTCGACGAGCTCCTCGGCACGTTGGGATTTCTGCGCGCCTCTGGCGTGTTGCCAATCGCCCACGTAGAGCACGGTCGCAACGATGTCGAAGACATCATCACGGAGCTCTGCGATGGACTGATCACGAGCGCGGAGCCGGACGTCGCACGCGTTGCGGCGGCCATCGCGCGACGAGCAGATCGCCAACGTCACCTTCGTTTGGAGTTCGTGACGGTGAGCCCGTGCGGCGACGACGTCTTGGCCATTCTAGGTAACGGCGACGCTTCGCTTCATCCCCGACCGATCGACGCCTCCGATGACGGCTCCGAAATCACCCGCATCGCGATCGATCCGAGCGCGACGAGGGCCGTTATTCAGCTGGAGAGCGGTGGGGTTTGTCAGCTGACGATCGCGTCGGTGAAGGCGTCCTCCAGCGCGACCAATGGCCAGGGGGACATCGCGATCGATGGCGAGAGGCTCGGCGCGCGTCTTCGCAAGCTTCGTCTCGAGGCTGGACTCACTCAGGCCGAGCTAGCGCGTCGCACGGGCATTCACCGTCCGAACATCGCGCGCGTCGAAGCCGGGCGTCACACGCCCTCGCTCGAGACATTGGCGCGAATTGCCAACGCGATCGGCGTGTCGACCACGCATGTGTTGGTGTCGCACGACTCATGAGCGCAGACCCGGCCCACAAACCGATCGAGGACGCATCAACCGTCATCGTGCTGCGCGAAATCGGGGCGGGAATCGAGACCTTCATGCTTTGCCGACACCAGCAGAGCGGCTTCATGGGCGGAGCACACGTGTTCCCTGGTGGTAAGGTCGACCCGAGCGACAGCGCGCCTGGCTGGCACGCCCGAGTCGACCAGACGGCCGAATCACTCGGGCACGCGCTCGGCGAAGCCGACGCCGAATCGGCGCTTGGTCTGCTCGTCGCCGCGGTGCGCGAGACGTTCGAAGAAGCGGGTGTGCTTTTCGCCACGACCGCCCTAGACGCCGACCTGCCGCAGGCTCGCGCTGAGCTTCACGGCGCGGGTTCGTTTCTCGACCTGGCGGGTCAGCTGGATATCAAGATTCACGCGACCGCGCTGACACCCTACGCGCGTTGGATCACGCCCAAGATGGAGAGCCGCCGTTTCGATACGCGCTTTTACATCGCTCTGATCCCGGAAGGTCAACGTGCATCTCACGACGGGACGGAAACGACGTCTGCCGTATGGCTGCGGCCCGCCAACGCGATCGACGACATGTTGGCCGGGCGAATCAAGTTGGCGCCGCCAACCGTGCGAACCTTGCAGTGGCTCGCTGAGTTCGACGATGCGGAGTCGGTGATCGCCGACGCGCTCTCACGAAAGCCTCCCTTGGTGCGGCCGCGCATCGTGAGCGGAGACTCGGGTTGGTTTCTGGCCTTGCCCGGCGACCCCGAACACCCGGAAGACGATGCGGTGTTGCCAGGCGCGACCCGAATGGTTTTCGACGAGGGCGCCTGGCGAGATGTCCGCCCGCCTGTTCGATAGGGTACAGTTTTTCCAGTTTCTTCGGGTTGTCCCTTGTCTCAACACGAGCGGAGCCGTTACCCAAAGGGGATGGTGGCTCGATCTCGCAGGCCCAAGGACTTGTTCACTGCGTCGCAGATTGCCCGTTTCTGCCAGGTCGACCTGAAGACGATTCACAACTGGGCCGATCGGGGTCGAATCGCGCATTTCCGGACGCCCGGGCGACACCTTCGGTTCCGCCGACCGCACGTGCTCGATTTCCTGCGAAAATACGGTTACCCGATCCCCGACGAGCTCGACGCAGCGCGACCTCGTGTGGCGTTGCTCTTCAATGGAGATGAGACGAAACAGCGGGTCCTCGACTGTCTGCGCGGCACGTTTGAAATCGCCCATTACCACGACCCGCTCGACGGTCTTCTTCGAATCGGTGAGCAACCGCCTGACGCCGTCGTCTTGGCGGCAGAGGTTGGACACCTCAGCGGCCCGGAGATCATCGAGGCGCTCAAGCGCGGCAGCCATACGAAGCACGTACGCGCAGTCCTCTTCGCTAACGGCGAAGCCGAAAGGCAGGCTGCCCTCGACGCAGGTGCGTCCGCCCATGTCAGCGAATCGGATTTGACGGGCTTGAGAGACACGCTCGAAGCATTGATGGGCGTCCGGGACTGATCCGCGGCCCCCACCCGCAGTTGCCAACCTCTCCAACCTAGCGTACCCCCACCGCAAATGTCCCTCGACGCCCTCAAGTTCGACGATCAAGGCCTCGTCGCCGTCATTGCGCAGGACGCGGAGACCGGTGAGCTGCGGATGATGGCGTACGCAAACGAGGAGGCGATTCGACGTACCCTCGAGAGCGGCTGGGCTCATTTCTATAGCCGCTCGAGGAAGCAGCTTTGGAAGAAGGGCGAGACCAGCGGCAATACTCTCGCGGTCCGCAGCGTCTGGGTCGACTGCGACGGAGACACGCTGATCTACACGGTCGATCCCACCGGCCCTTCTTGTCACACGGGTGCTGACACGTGTTTCTTTCGGCGTCTGGACAGCGACGGCAATTGGGTCGACGCCGACGGCCAGGTCGCGGGGCCGACACTGCTGCGCCTCGAGCGAACGCTTCAAACGCGCAAGGCCTCCAATGCGGGTCAGAGCTACACGAAGGCTTTGCTGGACGCAGGCCCGACGAAGATCGACGCCAAACTTCGAGAGGAAGCCGCCGAGCTGGGTCAGGCGCTGATCGACGAATCCGACGAGCGCGTCGCCGCTGAGGCGGGCGACCTCACGTATCACATGCTGGTTGGCCTGGTGCTCCGAGAGATTTCGCTGCGCGACGTCCTCACGGAGCTTTCGAGGCGCTTCGGCCGATCCGGCCACGACGAGAGGAACAGCCGCTAGAAAAGGGGGCCACCCCCGTTTCTCAATTCAGGATCTTGTCGATGTCGCGCTCGATGGTCTCCTCGCGGACTCGGCGTGCCAGGGCTAGCTCGGTGATCAGCAGCTTTCGCGCCTGCTCCATGAGCTTCTTTTCGCCGTAGCTG
>CAMYMX010000180.1 GCA_947259605.1 uncultured Polyangiaceae bacterium
CGAGCCAACACGTTTCGTGAGTTGTTCCAGCCTCCAAAGATGATGACATAGCTCGTCGCCGTATAGCTATCGCTATTCGCGTAGGACGCTCCGTCGCCGAAAATCTCGACCTTGATGTCTCCTTCGGGACTCTCGCTTCGCGCGTCGAACTCGACCCGCACGTCCCGCGGAAGCGTCCGCAGGAGCCAGAGCGGATGGTTCTTTGCCCCCTGCACGTGAAGCTGCCCTGCTTTGATTCGCCAGTTCCCCCCGGTCTGTTTGTACGCAGCCCCGACCTGGACCCGCTCGAAGTCGTCCGCAAAGCCAGTCCCAATCCCGGGGTCTCCTTGCGGCGTACACCCCGCCGACAACAGCAACGCCAGCACCAACGCTGACGCTGGCACTGACACTGTCGCTGTCGCTGACACTGCCCCTCCCCTACGGATCCGTGCACCCATCTTCATCCAAGTCCCGCCCTTCGATGGCCTCTTCGTTGGGGCACTTGTCGTCTGCGTCGGGGATGAAATCGTTGTCGTTGTCCGGATCCATGCAGCCGTCGGCATCTTCGAAACCATCGAAGTCTTCGGGCAGTCGCGGGCACTCGTCGCGCGAATCCGGAATACCGTCCGCGTCCAGGTCGTCGGTTTGCGGAGACCAGGACACACCGACGATCGCGCGGAAGCGCGGTTGACCGAGACCTCGGACGAAGCCCATGCCGATCGCGGCGGTCATCGTCACGTGGTTCTTGGTCCAGCGCACGCCGACATCGCCTTCGAGTGTATTGGTGCTCTTCCCCCGAAACGAAGTGGTGCCGCGGAGCTCGAGAAGCCCGAAGAGGTCCTTGGCGGGGGGAATCGGCGGCTTCAGCGAGAAGCCATACTGAAACTCTTGCCCCAGGGTGTCGACGCCGAAGCTGCGGGGGTTCACGCGGTAGCGCCATCCGAGCATCATGCCTGCGCCGGCGCCCAGCAGATGAAAGTCAGCGAGCAACTGTGCGTCAAACGAGAACTGGCCTTCGCTTGCGTAAAAGCTCGTGCTTCCGATCGGAACCGGAAATGTGAGCAAGAGACCGAGGCCGGGACCGTCGGGGCGGTTCTGGGTGGGCTCGGTCTTCTCTCCGAAGAACCGAACCTTCGTCGTAAACCGCGGGTCTTCGACGGCAAATCCGGTGAAAGACCTCGGAACGTCGTTCGTAGGGTCTACGGTCTCTCCGTTCTGATAGAGAACCAGCGGCACTTCCAACGCGAGTGACCAACGCCCGAAGAGGCCGACCTCGAAGAACAGGTCCCCGGTCAGGCGATTGTCGATGAGCTGATCGCCCGGTGCATCGGCGTATCGAATGCGCAGTGGACGGTTGGAGTACCACGTGGAGAGGCCGAGATTGTAGCGGGCATGCCCCAGCGTCGCACTACCGTTGAAACCGAGAAAGCCGAAGCGGTCGAGCGAAGGCCGGAAGCGCTCAATGTTGATCGCCTGTGCCGATGCCTCCACCGAGGCGGTGAGCGCCATGAGCAACCCAAGGAGGGGTGTCCACCGGGTCATCTGACTTCGTTGCTTCCCAAGAGATGAGTCGTGCGAACGTTCTTCAACGCGGCCAGCATGCTTTGGCGCACTTTGGGCGCGCGCTTTTCGACCTCGTCGAGAAGCTCTTTGACCTGCTGCCGCCAGAGGTTCTCCTGCGAGCCGCAGAGGTTGCAGGGAATGATCGGGAAGTCCAAGTGCCCGGAGTATGCCGCAATGTCCCGCTCCGAGGAGTAAAGCAGCGGACGAATCACCGTATTGCGCCCGTCGTCGCTGAGGAGCTTCGCCGGCATCGCGCTGAGCGCCCCATTGAACATCATGTTCAACATGAGTGTTTCGATCGCATCGTCTCGATGATGGCCGAGCGCGATTTTCGTGCAGCCGAGGCTCTCCGCAGCGTTGTAGAGGATGCCTCTCCGAAATCGCGAGCATAGGCTGCAGTAGGTCTTGCCTTCCGGGATCCGCTCGGTCACCAGTTGATAGGTGTCCTTGCGAATGATTTGGTGCGCGTAACCGTTCGCGAGCAACCAGGCCTCGAGCGCAGTCCCGTCATACCCAGGCTGGCCTTGATCGAGGTGAACCGCGATGAGCTCGAACGGCACTGGCGCTCGTTGTCGTGCCCGCTCCAAGAGGTGCAGCAAGGTATAGCTGTCCTTGCCGCCACTGATCGCGACCATCACGCGGTCGCCGGGTGCAATGAGCCCGAAGTCCGCAATGCACTGCCCCATCTCGCGAGCGAGTCGCTTCTCCAACGTGGCTTGACCCACGTAAGATGGGTACTCGGCGAGCTCCGAGGCTGCAAGGCTCGCCGTCACTTCGATCTTCGCAGGGCCACGGCGCGCGCATGCGCCTCCAACCCCTCGAGCCGAGCCAGTCGCTCCAGGAGGTCGGCTTGGCGAGTGATCGCGGCCTGAGAGTAGCGAATGAGTGACGACCTGACGACGAAATCATAGACGCCCAAGGGCGACGCAAAACGGACAGCGCCACCCGTCGGCAGGACGTGACTGGGCCCTGCCGCGTAGTCGCCTGCGGCTTCGGGCGTGTGATAGCCGAGGAAGATGGCGCCCGCGGCGCCGATTCTTGTGAGCATGGCTTCGGAATCTGCAACAGAAAGACTCAAGTGCTCGGCCGCAAGCGCGGTCGCCGCTCGGCCTGCCTCTTCGAGGTCGTGGACGATGAAGCAGTAGCCGTTGTTGCGTACAGACTGCTCGGCGATCGCTTTTCGAGGAAGCGATGCGAGTTGTCGCCCGAGGGCGGCATCTACGGCCTCGGCTTGGGTGCGAGAAAGGACGACAGCAAGTGGATAGGCCGCCTCGTCGTGCTCCGCCTGCGACAAGAGGTCCGCCGCGACGATCTCTGGGTCGGCGCCGTCGTCCGCCACGACCAGGATCTCGCTCGGGCCAGCGATCGAGTCGATGTCGACGACGCCAAAAACGAGCCGCTTTGCGCAAGCGACGTAGATGTTACCGGGGCCGACGACCTTGTCGACACGGGGAATCGACTCGGTGCCATAGGCAACCGCCGCGATGGCCTGCGCGCCCCCCGCGTCGACGACCTCGGTCACTCCGGCGATCTCCGCGGCCGCCAAGATCTCGGAAGTCGGATTGGGCGTGATCAGCACAATGCGTTCGACGCCGGCAACGGTCGCTGGAATCGCGGTCATCAATACCGTGGACGGATAGCGGGCTTTGCCACCCGGCGCGTACACGGCCGCCGCGGCCACCGGCTTGACGCGCTGACCCAGCTCGATCCCGTCTTCTTGATAACGAAACCCCGCGTCCCGCTGATGCTCGTGGTAGCGTCGAATCCGCTCGCCTGCCGCTGCCAAGGCCTCGCGGGTGTCGGGGTCGACCGCGCGCGCCTCCTTCAACCAGGCTTCGCGATTCAACACCAGGCACGTCGGGCGCCGGCGGTCAAAGCGCTCGGTGTATTCCAGAACGGCCTCGTCGCCCCGCTGACGGACTGCATCGAGAATCGCGCGCACGTCGGGCTCCACGCGGGCGAGATCTTCGTCGCCGCGTCGGCTCAAAGACGCCAACGTGTCTTCGTAGCCGGGTTGGCCTTGCTCGTAAATCGTGAGCATTTGCTGGTTCTAGCGGGCGTAAGAACGGGGTCAACCTCGCAACCTTGCCCTCCGGGCCGGAAAGTGCTCAGACTTCGCCGATCATGAACGTACGCCTGTACAACACCCTGACGGGCCAAAAGGAGCCCTTCGAGCCAGCCGACCCCGACCACGCCCGCATCTACGTCTGCGGCCCGACGGTCTACGACTACGCTCACCTCGGCCATGCTCGTTGCTATGTCGTCTACGACGTGCTGGTCCGCCACCTGCGCAGCGATGGCATCAAGGTCACGTACGTTCGGAACATCACCGATGTCGACGACAAGATCCTCAAGCGTGCCGCCGAAACAGGCACGGAGCCGACCGAGCTCGCAACGCGCTTCGCCGCTGCTTATTCGGAGGACATGCATCGGCTTGGCAACCTCGACCCGGACATCGAGCCACGCGTCAGCACCCACCTCGAAGACATCTTTGCATTGGTGCAACGCCTGATCGACGGCGGTCATGCCTACCTGGCGGATGGCGACGTCTATTTCTCGGTCGAGTCGTTCCCCGAGTACGGCAAGCTCAGCCACCGTGACCTCGGCAAAATGAAGGCCGGCGCGAGCGACCGGCTCGACGGCGCACAAACCGCGCGCAAACGGCATCCCGCGGACTTCGCTCTGTGGAAGAAGAGCGAAGACGATGCCTGGGGTTGGGAAAGCCCCTGGGGACGCGGTCGTCCCGGCTGGCACATCGAGTGCTCGGCGATGTCGATGAAGCACCTCGGCGATACGCTGGACCTGCACGGGGGAGGACTCGACCTTGTGTTCCCGCACCACGAAAACGAGATCGCCCAGAGTGAGGCCGCGACCGGCAAACCATTCTCGCGTTGCTGGATGCACAACGGATTCGTCGAAGTTGACAAGGAGAAGATGAGCAAGAGTCTCGGCAACTTCTTCACGGCGCGAGATCTCTTTGACCGCGTCGAGCCCGAGGCGATCCGTTACTTCATGATGACGGTCCACTACCGGGCCCCGCTCAACCTCGACTGGAATCTCGACGGGGCTGGCAACGTCACCGGCTTCCCCCAGTTTGAGGAAGCCGAGCGGCGAGTGGCGTATCTCTACAAGACAAAGCAGCGCTTAGAAGGGCTTCCGCCGAAGCGCGTGGTCGACAGCGACGCGCCGACCCCCACGGAGATTGCAGGTTTCAGCGAAGCGCTGCGCGAGTCATTGGACGATGATCTCAACATGCCGATCGCATTGGCCAAGCTGGCCGAGTTCCTCAAGGCTGTGAACGAGCTCTGCGATGGGGCCATGAGGAAAAAGGGAAAGGCGCCCCGCAGCTCCGTGGAGCAGGCCAAGGCCGGGTTCCGCGCTTTGGAAGGGGAGCTCGGGCTCGGCGCCGAGCCGGCAGACGTGATTCTTCTTCGAATCCGTGACCGAAGGGCCAAGGTGTCCGGCCTGGAGGCCTCCAACATCGAACGGCGCATCGCGGAACGAACCGAAGCAAGAGAATCCAAAGACTTCGGCGAAGCAGACCGGATTCGGGACGAGCTCGCAGCGTTGGGGGTGGAGCTGCTGGACGGCCCCGAGGGCACCGGCTGGACCATGGCGGACTGATGAGAGTATCAGGTGAGATGCGCTGATACGCGCAAAGTCCCGGTTCCTGGCTGGATCGGGCCCGCAGGGATGTGTCACTGGCCCGCTCCCTATGTCACCCTAATAGTTCCTTGGAGCACGAAGCTTTGACGTCGTCTGTCCCAGAGCCAGTGGCAGAGGGTACCTTGGGTGCCACGCCACTAGGCCACGTACTGCTGTCCATTCAAAAGAAGGGGCTCTCCGGGACGCTCGCGGTCTGGCCCGACGACGAGCGACCGGGACAAGACCGCATCCTATTTCGGACGGGCATCCCCGCGATCGGCCGTTTCATCGACCCGGCTTCCGACCTCGAACACGGCATGCTGCACATCTTCAGCCGACGAGCAGCCCCGTACGCATTCTACGAAGCAGACTTGGTCGGAGAGAGCGAGGGCACGCTCCGAGGAGCGGTCGACATCTTCGGGCTCATCGCAAATGCGCTCCGCACGGACGTTCCAAAGGGCGCCGTGGTGCGGGTGATTCGAAAGCTCGGCGAGGGCGCCCACCGCATCAAAGCGGGTTCGCCGCTCGCGAGGTTCGCGCTTCAGGCCAACGAGATGGCGTTCGTCGAGTTGATGCGCGCGGAGCCAGCGTCGGCGGGAACGCTCATCGAGCAGTTCGGAGACCCGAAGGTCGCGCAGCGGGTGCTGTACCTGCTCGCGATCACGGATTGTCTGGAACCCTACGCACCGGCGTCTCGGCAGAAGCTCAAAGCCGTGGGGGCCGCGTCACCTCCGAAGCCGCGGATGTCCACGCCACCCGGTCCGCGCGCGTCGATGAGGGCTCCGAAGCGCAAATCTACGAGGGACCGGCACTCCACGCCGCCAAGCGAGCGAGATTCTGCTCGCCCTCGCGCAGATTCGGTCTTGCCAGGTTCTCTGAGTAACCGGCCGCCGTCGCGAACGCTTTCGGGCGAGATCGTCGCTCCCCGTTCGGTCCCGTCGAGGCCTCCGCCGAGCCTGAGCCCCGAGCTCAGAAAACGCTGGGATGAGGTTTCCCGGGTCATCGCGATGATGGACCGGCAGAACTACTTCGAGATGCTGGGCGTGAAGGAATCGGCCGACAGCAGCGACATCAGCAGGAAGTACACGACGCTGGCCAAGATCTGGCATCCGGACCGCCTGCCCTCTGAGCTTGCTGCGCTCCGTCCCTGGGTCGAGGAGATCTTCCATCTGCTCACCGTGGCCAACGATACGCTGAGCGATACCAAGAAGCGCGCGGAGTATCAGAAGGCTGTGATGCAGGGAGGCGGCACGCCCGAATCCGAACGCAAGCTGAGCGTCATGGTCGAGGCTGCGATCAACTTTGAGAAGGTCGACGCGCTCGTGAAGCGTCGGCGTTACGACCAAGCATTGGGGATCTGCGAGGCGGCGATGTTGGTCGTTCGCAAGGAAGCCGACTACCCTGCGATGAAGGCGTGGATCCTGCTGCTGCGGGATGGCGTCGACGAAGAGGAAAACGCGAATGAAATCCGCAGCCTTCTTCGCACAACGTTTTCGATCAACCCGGACCACGTCCACGGCCATTTCGTACGTGCCCATTTCTTGAAAAGGCAAGGCGAGCACGACAAAGCACTGAAGCACTTCATGAAAGTCGCCAAGCTCGATCCGAATAACCTCGAAGCAGCCCGCGAAGTTCGCATCGGCACGATGCGGCACGCCCGAGGCCGAAGCAGCGCCCCCCCACCAGCAATGGACGGCAAGCTCCCAAACTTCCTCGGCAAGTTCTTCAAGAAGTAAACCGCGGGCGTACCGGGGCGCGGCGGAACGCGACACGGGAGTTCAACGGACGGGGCGGCGTCGAACGGCTCGCGCTGCCGCGGGTGTTTGGCAGCCGGGGGGTGGGCGGG
>CAMYMX010000181.1 GCA_947259605.1 uncultured Polyangiaceae bacterium
TGGTGGTTTGTCGGAGCCGGCGGAGGCCCGGCATCTGCTCGATTGGCGAAGCGCGGTAGCGCGCGGGAGTTGGAGGCCGCATGGCCTCTGCTGGCGGAAGCGTCACGGCACTGCGGACCGCGAACGCAATTCCAGCGACCGCGGCGAGCAAGCTCGCGATGACGGCATTGATGGCGACGGGAAGATCGATGCGACCACGAGTCATCGGTAGACGAAAGAAGCCAGCGTAGAGGTCGAGCATGGCGTCGGCCAACCAGGCCCCGAACGCCACGCCAACCGCCGAGCCGAATAGGACGATGACGCAAACCATCTTGAAGTAGTGCAGCGCAATCGTTGAGTTCCTGTACCCGACGGCCTTGATCACGGCGATTTGGCCTCGCTGCATCGTCACCATTCTGGAAAACACGACGTTCAACAGAAACGCTGCCACCGCGAGAAACGCCCCAGGAAGAAAGACCACCTCGGCTTCGATCTGCGCGATCTCTCCTTCGAGAATGGAGTTGGAGATTTGAAGATCTCGTCCGTATGCACCCAAGCCTCCATAAGGCTCCAGGATTCGATCGATCGCGATGAGCGCGGCCTTCTCGTTGGCGCCTGGCTCCAAGCGCACGACGACATCGTTGAATGCTCCCTCCATCTGAAACGCCGCCGCAACGGAGGTGCCCGACATCCACATCGGGGCAAAACGCTCATCGTCCGACGTGATCCCGCCTGGCTCGATCGCAAAAACGTATTCAGGGGAGATTGCCAAGCCCACGACGATCAGCTCGTGGAGCTTCCCGTTGAGAATCGCTGGAATCGTGGAGCCCGGTCGGAGGGCGTGCTCGTTGGCAAACGGCTCGTAAATGAGCACCTCGTCCCCACGGCCGGGCTCCGGAAAGCGCCCCGACTTCACATAAACGTCGTTCATCGGGGGCCTGCCGTGGCTGGGCAAGGAGATGATCTGACCGTGTGCAGGCGTGAGCATGCCATCGATCGGCAAAAGCACCTCTTCGACGATTCGAGGATAGACGGACGCCACGCCACGAACGTCACCGAGTCGATCGGTCACCGAATCGGGCGCTCGCTTCACGCGCGCGAACACGTCGCCGAAACGGTACTGCTCGTAGTACGCGGCCTTGGAATCCCCAAGTGCGCGCCATGCACTCCTGAGCGTGATGTAGTTGGCAACGCCGACCGCGACGACCAGAGCAATCGTGAGAGCCTGCCCCTTGAGGCGCATCAAATCGCGAAGGAGCTTCCGATCGAGAACGCTCACCATGTCAATTTGGCCGGCGACACCTTCTCGTCATTGCGCTGATCGCTGGCGACCATGCCGTCGGACAATGAAACGACGCGGTCGGCCATCGAAGCGATCGGCGCGTGATGGGTGATCACCGCCGTGGTGGTTCCAAGCGATCGGTTCACCTCATCGATGACCTCGAGCACGCGGATCCCTGTCTTGAAGTCGAGGGCACCAGTCGGCTCGTCACAAAGCAAGATCTCTGGCTGCTTTGCAACGGCGCGCGCGATTGCGACTCGCTGCTGCTCGCCACCGGATAGCTGAGCTGGGAAGTGATCCATTCGCTCGGTCAGACCCACCAGCTCGAGAGCCTCCCGAGGGTCCAAGGGAGTCTTCGAGATCTCGGTGACCAGGGCGATGTTTTCGCGTGCGGTGAGGCTGGGGACGAGATTGTAGAACTGGAACACGAAGCCGACATGGTCGCGACGAAAATTGGTGAGCTCCCGCTCGCCGTGCCCCGCGATGTCGTCGTCTCGGTAGAGAACTTGGCCGGACGTCGGGACGTCGAGCGCGCCGAGAATGTTGAGCAAGGTCGACTTCCCGCTGCCTGAAGGGCCAAGAAGGACCATCAGCTCTCCTTCATAGAGCGGCACGTTCACGCCTCTAAGAGCGTGCACCTCGACATCACCCATCTGGTACACCTTGCTGACATCCTCGGCGATGAGAATGGAGGTGCGTTCGCTGCTTGGGCTGGGCTCTGGCATCACGGCTTCCAACTAGCGTGCTCGTTCGTACGCTTTGTGCCGATCCAGGTCAACTCATCCTTGAATGGATTGAGTCCGGGAGGGTATGACCCCTAGAGCCGGCACGGTTCGGCCACGTAATTGCTAATGCTCGCCGAATCCGATTTCAATAACATCACGCGCGGTGGGCAAACTTGGCGCTACGCCGACAGCGGCCAAGGGCCGGTCGTCGTGCTGATTCATGGCTTCCCCGACACCCCGCAGTCCTATGCCGGAATCGCGTGTTCTCTCAACGACGCGGGTTACCGAACCATCGTGCCCTACCTTCGTGGCTATCACCCCGACACCTTGGTGCCCGGTCGGCCGTACGACGCCTTGCGCCTCGCCGAAGACGCGATCGGCCTCCTTGATGCGTTGGAGGAGAGGTCGGCGGTCTTCGTCGGGCACGATTGGGGTGCCACACTGGTCTGGGGCGCCGCCGCATTGGCCCCCGATCGGGTCGACGGCATCGTTCCCATCGCGATCCCCCATCCTCGAACGCTGAAGCCCAAGAACGCGATTCAAGCAGTCGGGCTTCTCATCATGGCCCGGCACTTCCTCTACTTCCGCTTGCCCTGGGCCGAAGCCGGAACGCGGCGCGGAAATTTTCGATACATCGATTCGCTGTATAGGCGCTGGGCCCCGGACTGGAAAGGCCCCGAAAGAGACGCAGCGTTGGCGCGTGCCAAGGAGGCCTTTTCGACACCCGAGGTGCTCGAGGCCTCGATCGACTACTACCGCGCGCTGGGTTCGAAGATCGACCGGCGTCTGCTAGGGCCGATTGCCTGCGAAGGCCTGCTCGTCGCGGGAGGCCAAGACTTTGGTGGTCATCTTGGGCCGTACAAGAAGTCACAGGGCATGCTGGAAGGCGGCGCCGACCTTCTGGTGATGCCGGACGCCGGACACTGGCCCCACCGCGAGGAGGAGTCCCGGTTCACGGACGCGCTCCTGGGATTCTTGGCCGAGATCTCCGAAAAAGATCGTTCGGCGTCTTGACGAATTTGGTTGACGGCCTCAATCATTTAGTTGCATCATTCAACTATCGGAGGCTTCGATGGAAAAAGATCGAGTACATGACGTCGTGAAGTCAGGCTACGCAGAGGTGGCTCGCCAAGGAGGCGGCTGCTGCGGTGCCGGCTCTACGAGCACTCACGAGCAAACCGCAGCCCTCGTCGGCTATGCCGAAGAGGACATCACGGGCACAGCGGCCGACGCCAATCTCGGCCTCGGATGCGGCAACCCGACCGCGCTCGCGAGCCTGAAGCCAGGCGAAGTCGTTGTGGACCTGGGTTCCGGCGCCGGCTTCGACGCCCTGCTGTCCGCCGAAAAGCTCGGGCCAGCGGGCCGGTTCATCGGCGTCGACATGACCCCTGAGATGCTCGAGCGGGCCCGCACCAACGCAGTCAAGGCCGGTTTCGCGCGAACGGTCGAGTTCCGCGAGGGTCTCATCGAAAACCTCCCCGTCGCTTCGGACAGCGTGGACATCGTGATTTCCAACTGCGTCATCAACCTCAGCCCCGACAAGGCCCAGGTGTTCCGAGAAGCGTTTCGCGTGCTCAAGCCGGGCGGACGCCTCGCCGTCAGTGACATCGTGCTGAGCAAGCCATTGCCCCCGGACATCGCGAAAGCCGCCGAGAGCTGGATCGCCTGCGTCGGCGGCGCGTTGGTCGAGGACGAATACCTCGGCCACATGCGTGCGGCAGGCTTTGAGAACATCGAGCACACGCGAAAGCCCGCCGGCCCCATGCTGACGTCGAGCTTGCAGGACCCGATGTGGAAGGCCGCGGTCGAGCTCGTCGGCGAAGAACGAATCGCGGAGCTTGCAGATACCGTGTTCAGCTACGCGGTGACCGCAAAAAAGCGATGAGCTCCGTCGTCGAAGACGTGATTGCGTTCTGCCGGATCTTCTCCTCGTTCGAGCGTGAGGAGATCTGCTGCGGAACGGTGAGCCCGGCGCAGTGCGTACTCCTTCAGACACTGATGGACGGCGAATGGGACGTGAGCGGACTCGCCGCCCAAGCAAGGGTCACCAAAGGCGCGATGACGCGGCTGGTCGACGGCCTCGAAGCCCGTGGCTGGGTCGCCCGCGAGAGAGCGGAAGACGACGGCCGCCGCGTCCTCGTCTCACTGACGGGCGCAGGCAAAAAGGAAGCCAAGCGCCTCTACCGCCTCACGGAAAAGAGCATCGCCACCCTCCTCGAACGAATCCCGCCGGCCGAGCGAGACCAGGCCCGGCGAAGCATCCACCTTCTACGCGAAGCAGCCGAACAAACCCGAACGCAACTAGACTGCTGCTGAACAGGGACGCCAGCTCCCACACTGGCGCTGGCACGGCCCAGAAGCAGGCGGCAGCGCGAGCCCGAAGGGCGAAGCCCGGCGCAAAGCGCCGCCAAGGCGAAGCGAAGCGACCGCCGCGGCAGGGAGGACTACGGGTGGGGGTGGGCGGGCGGTGTAACCAAGTCTGGCGCTGGCACTGCCGCTGAATCTGCCTAGCTCTCGATGACCGTCAGCTCCCCCGCCGCATGTTGGCTTCTGAGCACCTTCTTATCGAATTTCCCGACGCTGGTTTTGGGAATCTCCTCGATGAAGGACCAGCGCTCGGGAAGCCACCACTTGGCGACTTTTTCACCGAGGTAGGTGCGAATCTCTTCGGGCGTGATGCTGCTGCCCTCTTTGCGGACGACGCAGGCCAGCGGGCGCTCGTCCCACTTCTCATCCGGGATGCCGACGACGGCGGCCTCGGCAACCTCAGGGTGCGCAATGATGGCGTTCTCGAGCTCGACCGACGATATCCATTCACCGCCGGACTTGATGACGTCTTTGGCGCGGTCGGTAATCTGCGCGTAGCCGCGTTCATCCACGAAGCCAACGTCGCCGGTTCGCAGCCAGCCTTCGTGAAACTTCTCCACGTCGTCGACGCCGTAGTAGCTGCCGGTCACCCAGGGCCCGCGAACTTCGATTTCACCCACCGACTCCCCGTCCCACGGCAGCGTGCGGCCTGCATCGTCGACGATTCGCAGCTCGATGCCCGCAACGGGACGCCCCGTTCGGCTTCGATATCGCCAGGCGTCTTCGCCTTTTACATCGCGTGGCACCGACGCGATCGTCCCGACGGGGCTAGTTTCAGTCATGCCCCAGAGCTGCAGAAGCGTGACACCGTAGCGTTCGTCGAATGCGCGCATCAATGACTCGGGGACCGCTGAGCCGCCGCAAATGACCAGTCGAAACGACGACAAATCGATGTCCTGCTGCTCCCCATAGTGGAGAACCCCCGTCCAAATGCTGGGCACTGCACCGGCAAGCGTCGGGCGATGACGCTCGATCATACCCACCAGAGGCTCGGGTTGCAGATACTGCGCTGGCTGAAGGAAATCGGTGCCGACCCACCAGCCTGCATATGGCAGCCCCCAGCAGTTCGCATGAAACATCGGCACGATGGTGAGGATCATGTCGCTTTCGTTCAGGCCGGCGACCGCACCAGAGGTGAGGGCGTAGGAGTGAAGTACCGTCGAGCGGTGGCTGTAGACCACGCCTTTTGGATCCCCGGTGGTGCCGCTGGTGTACGCCATCGACGCCGGCGCGCGCTCGTCGAGCACTGGCCAATCGATGCCCGGCGATTGAGAGGACAAGAGGTCCTCGTATCGGTGAAGCGCCGCCCGCGGCGCATCGCGTAGCGGCGCATCGTCGCCGCTCCCAACCACGATGATGTGTTCGACCGTCTTCAGCTCTTTGGCGACGCGCCCGAGCAAGGGCACGAGCGAGTCATCGACGATGATGACTTTGTCCGCCGCGTGGTTGATCACGAAAGCCAGCTGCTCGGGAAACAGCCGGATGTTGAGCGTGTGCATGACGGCGCCCATCGAAGAGATCGCGAAATACGCCTCGAGATGCTCTTGGCTGTTCCAACAGAACGTGCCGACGCGTTCCTCGCGCTCGACCCCGAGCTCCATGAGAGCTTTGGCGAGTCGCTCCGTGCGATTGGCGACTTCGGCATAGCTGGCCACGCGATCCCCACCCTCAGCGACGGTGATCACACGGCTGCTTTGGTAAAAACGCCGACCATGCTCGAACAAATCCGAGATCAGAAGCGGCCGGTCCATCATCGTCGAGAAGCTCACCTATGCCTCCTTCGGCTCGGCAACGGTAGTCAGTCGGCCTGGAAGCCCGCCGCCTTGTGCGCTCCGTCGCAAAACGGTTTGTTTTGCGAATGCCCGCAGCGGCAGAGGGCTGCTTTCTTTCCGGTCCACGCTTTGCGTCCGCTCGCCGCAACGATGGTGAAGTTGCCGCTCAGCAAGAGCGGCCCGTTGGGCGCTCGGCCGACCTTGAGGGTCCCGCCGGGCGCGTCGAAGCCTTCCCCCTTGTCGCCAACCGCTCCGTAGTCCTTGAAACCCACCTCTTCGTGGCTGTTGTCGCAGAACGGTTTGTTCTTCGATTGCCCGCAGCGGCAAAGCGCCGTGCGGAGCCGGACTCCGGGCATGTCTTCGGCGGCGCCGTCCACATCCAAGTCCCCACGAACGTAAAGGGGACCGTTGTACATCACAGAGACGACGTTCTCGGCGTCCGCGACCTCGTGGCTGGTTCCGTCTTTGCGCTCGTACGTCAGCGCGCCCGTCGGACAGCGACGGACCACCTCCGCAACCTCGTTTGGACCCACCAAATCGGGCTGGCACCAGGGTTGCCGACCGCCGATGAAGAGCTCGTTGTTTGCCCGGCCGCACTCACCGATGTGGATGCAGAGGCGCCCGTCCCAATGGACATCGGCCTCGGCGCCGGGATACGTGACAACCTTCTTTTCGCTCATGGGATTTCTCCTGATAGTAGGGCGTTGTTGAGCAGCACCCCGAAGTCGGTTTTTTACTACAGCGAGCGGGAAACCACTACCGCGAACTGACGCTCGATCGCGTGACACTCGAGGGCGTGGTAGGCAAGCTGTTCAAATGGGGCATCACCACAACGACCATCACGCCAACGATGCCGATGTCCAGGGCAA
>CAMYMX010000182.1 GCA_947259605.1 uncultured Polyangiaceae bacterium
CGTCTCGGAGACCGTAGAAGGACGGGAACGCTATCCCATCACCGTTCGCTATGCGCGCGAGTTCCGTGATGACCCATCGCTACTCGGAGAGATTCTCATCAGCACGAAGACAGGCGCGCAGGTGCCGATCAGCCAAGTCGTGGACCTGAAGTTCGTGATGGGACCTCCGATGGTTCGCAGTGAAGACGGCAAGCTCGTGGGCTTCGTCTTCGTGGACACCGACCGACCGATCGCGCAGTACGTCGAGGACGCAAAGCGTGTCATCGCCGACGAGGTCACACTTCCTGCGGGTGTGTGGTTGGGCTGGGCCGGCCAGTTCAAGTACCTCGAACGCGCCAAGGAAAAGCTCAAGTTGGTCGTGCCCGTGACGCTGTTCTTGGTGATGATGCTTCTCTATTGGAACACCAAGTCCTGGGCGGAGACTGCGATGGTCATGCTCGCCGTGCCATTTTCCCTCATCGGAGCGGTCTGGCTTCTGTTCTTGCTCGATTACAACATGAGCGTTGCGGTCTGGGTGGGCATGATCGCCTTGGCTGGCCTCGATGCGGAAACGGGTGTCGTCATGCTGCTCTACCTGACCCTCGCCCACAAGAAGTCACTGGACGCCGGAACGCTCCAAACTCCGGCGGACCTCACCGAAGCGATCGTCGACGGGGCCGCCAGGCGAATCCGGCCAAAGCTGATGACCGTGATGACCACCACGATTGCGCTCTTGCCGATCCTGTGGAGCACCGGCACGGGCGCCGACGTCATGAAGCGCATTGCTGCGCCGATGGTGGGCGGTCTGGTAACTTCGTTCTTGCTGGAGCTCACGGTCTATCCGGCGATTTTTGCTGCATGGAAGGGTCGCTCTCTTCCTGCGCTTCAGGTCAACCACGCAGAAGGAAATGGAGACAGCGGATGATGAATGGACGACCAGCGGTTCTGCTCGCATGCGCCGTAATCGGTGTGGCGAGCATTTTCATTGCATGCAGCAGGAGCCGGGAGGCGGTTCCTGAATCGTCGACGCTCCCTGCCGAGACAGGCGCTAGAATCGACGAAGCCGTCGCGGCCTATGACGTCGTGCGCGGGGCACTCGCCGAAGATCGCGGAGACGTAAAGACGTCCGCTACCGAGCTTGCTGACGCTGCACGACTGGCCTCGGTATCGGCACCGGCCACCGTCCGCCGGCCCCTCGAAGAACTGTCGAGCGCCGCACGACGGCTGGCCGGCTTGGAAAGCTCGGACCTGAGCGACGCGAGAAAGGCGTTTGGCGATGTGAGCCAGGCACTAATCGCCGTACTGTCCGCCGAGCCGAGCCTCCAGCAAGGCCGACACGTCTACGAGTGCCCCATGGCGAAAGGCTACAAGAAGTGGGTGCAGGTGTCTGAAGGGGTCTCAAACCCCTACATGGGAAGCGACATGCTCCAATGCGGCACCGAGGCTGATTTCTGAGCGCGGACCTCAATGCAGGAGCAGCACATAAAGCATGGCCCCGCCCGCGACCAGAATGGCGCCAAAGGCAACGACAATCGGGCCGCGAATCGCCACCGGAAACATCCCGCGTTCGAGGTTCTTCGCGACCCATAGATAGCGGCTCACCGCATAGATCAGAGACAGTCCACCGAAACTGATGAAGCCGAGGCCCGCGGCCACCGCAATTGCTTCACCGCCAGCCCCCAGCCGTTCGAGCAGAACACCCAGCCCGACCAGGCCCAGCGCTGTCCGCACCCATGCGAGGAAAGTCCGCTCGTTGGCGAGGTGATCACGCGCCGTGCTGTCACGGTTTTCGATGAGGTCTCGGACCATCGAGCCCGCACATAGCATAGCTCGCCCGTAAAGGTGATCGTCGGGGTTAGGGTTGACGAGGCAGTGAGTAAAAGCCCGGGCCGGCTCGTCGAGCTACTCGAAGATGAAGTGTCCAGCGTGCTCGAGAAAGCAAACCATTCATATTGACGACGGCGAGGGAACTTGTGACTCTCGGCGGGCTCCCACGCGACGGGAAAGGTTTTAGAGAATGAAGCGCCGTTTTGTACCGATTTTTCTGCTTTTGGTCGCCGCCTTCGCGCTGCCAGGCAGCAGCACGCCCACCAAAGCAGAGGAAGCCTACACCCTTCGCATCGCCTCGCTCGTTCCGGACGGCTCATCGTGGATGAAGATCCTCAACGCCTGGAACAAGACGCTTCAAGAGAAGACCGATGGCAGGCTCAAGCTGCGCTTCTATCCGGGCGGCTCTCAAGGCGACGAGCGCGACTTCGTGCGGAAGATGCGGGTTGGGCAGCTCGACGGCGGCGTCGTCACCATGACAGGGATGAGCTTGCTGGTCCCGGCGATGAACGTCCTGGTGCTACCCGGCCTCCTCGACACTTATGCAGAGCTCGATCGCGTACGTGAGAAGATGGCCCCCAAGTTCGAGGGCATGTTCGAAAAGGAAGGCTTCAAGCTGGTTGGTTGGGGCGACGCCGGCAAGACCCGGCTGTTCTCAGTGCAACCCATCAAGCGGCCGAGCGATATCAAGGCCATGCGCCCGTGGGTATGGAAAGACGATCCGATCTTCGTAGAGTTTTATCAGGTCATTGGCGCGAGCGCGGTTCGGCTCGGCGTACCCGAGGTATACCCTGCGCTTCAGACCCGAATGGTGGACGTCATCTCGTCCTCTGCACTAACTGCGGTTGCGCTCCAGTGGTACACGCGGGTCAAGTACATGACCGCGCACAACTCGGCAATCATTGCGGGCGGCACGATGATGCGAAAAGACAAGTATGACGAGCTCCCGCCAGACCTCAAAGAGGTGTTCGATAGCACTGCGGCCCGAGCGCACGAGCTGCTCAACAAGGTCGTTCGCAAAGAAGACCAGAAGGCCTACGAAGTCATCTTGAAGAAAGGCATTCAGGCCGTCGAAGCCGGTGACGCCAAAGCCGAGTGGGACGCCGCGGACAAGAAGGTTCGTGACAAGCTGACCGGGCGAATGTTCTCGAAGAGCCTGGTCGACGAGGTCACAGCGGCTGCCGCGCCGTAGTCCCCAGTGCGCACCGTGAGCGGAGCCGAGCACCTAGAGCTCGAATCGAATGGGATTCGAATGCACGCGGTCAGCCAGGGCGAAGGGCCGGCCGTCTTGTTCTGTCACGGCTTTCCCGGCCTTTGGTACAGCTGGCGCCACCAACTGCCGGTCATGGCCGACGCCGGCTTCAGAGCCATTGCCGTGGACATGCGAGGCTATGGCCGAAGTGACCGGCCCCTGTCCGCAACCGACTACGGCAACCAAACGATCGTTGGCGATCTGACCGGCGTCCTCGACGCGCTCGGTGAAGAACAAGCGGTCTTCGTAGGCCACGACTTCGGTGCGCAGGCGGCGTGGGCGGCCGCGCTACATGCGCCAGAGCGAGTCCGCGGCGTCGTATCCCTGGCCGTGCCTTACGGAGTCGGATTTGCTGGAGGCGCAAAGACGCCGGGAAAACAAACCACGACAAGCAAAGACGAGGGGGCGAAGGGACGGAAACCGAGCGAGACCTACGCTGCCATCGCGAAGAACCACTTCCTTCATCTCCACTACTTTCAAGAACCGGGAGCAGCCGAAGCCGAGCTCGGCAGTCGCCCTCGCTTGTTTCTAAAGCGAATCTACTGGGCCTTGAGCGCGCGCGGAAGCTTGCTCGACTTCAAGCGGTTCCCCGCAGAAGGCACGGGTTACTTGGACGTGCTTGCTGATCCGAAAGACCCCTTGCCTTGGCCCTGGCTCAACGAAGCGAACCTCGACTACCTGGTCAAGGAGTACATGCAGGCAGGGCCCGAGGCGGCGTTCATCGGTGGCCTCAACTCCTACCGTGCGATGGACCTCAACTGGGAGCACGACCGGGACTACGGTCGCCGCCCACTCGAGCAGCCCGCCCTGTTCATGTGCGGGGAAAAGGACCCCGTCCTTCAGATCATCACGCCGAAGACTCTCGAAACCATGCCGAGCCGAGTCGCCGACCTCCGAGGCATCGAGCTCGTCACCGGCGCGGGCCATTTCGTCCAACAGGAGCAGCCCCAAGCGGTGAACCAACACCTCCTCGAGTTCCTAAAGAACCTCGTCTAAGAAAGGGGACAGTCCCCTTTTTGAAAGGGTTAGTTCGTTCATACGGCGGCAATTTGTCCCGCCCCACCGCCCCCACACTATCGCCTAGGCTTGGAACTGCTTGGCTAGGTTGCTCGAGAGTTTGTAGACGAGGCCGTAGATCGAGAGCTGTGGATTGGCGCCGATGCTGGTTGGGAACAGGGAGCCGTCCATGATGTAGAGGTTGTCCAGATGGTGGAACTTGCCATCGCCCCCAGCGACGCTTCGCTTGGGGTCGTCGCCCATTGGACAGCCACCCATCACGTGCGCGCTTCCGACCGTGGCCTTGTGCGCGACGACGTCGAGCTCGGCGACAGCTGCCTTGGCTTCCTTCCAGGACATGTAGTGCTTCGCCTGCTTGTGCGCGGGCAGCGCCGACTTGGCGCCCGTGGCGAACTGCATCTCCAGCATCACGTTGTACGCCCGCCGCACGCCCTCCATCAGGTAGCCGTCCAGCGGATAATCGACCACGGGCTGACCTTTGCCGTTGAGCTCGACCGCACCGCCCTGGCTTTCTTCGTGAAATCCATCCCGCATCAGGGCGATCATGCACTGCGTGTTCCGAAGCTCGTCCATGCTACGGGTGACCTCCTCACCCGCGGCCGAATAGAACCCTGCAGCAAACGCGGGTTGCAGCGGGGGCACCTCGAGCTTGAACCCGATCGGGCCGGTGTCGACATTCTGCCACTGGAAGTGGTCGGAGTAGATCGACTGCGGGGCGCCGTAGAACGGGTCGATCGATTCTTCGTAGATCGCCATGGTGAGCGTCGTCGGGTGCAAGAACGTGCGCTTCCCGATGAGGTCGTGCGGATCGGGCGCCTTCGAGCGCAGCAAGACCGCCGGCGAATTGATCGCGCCGCCTGCCAGAATGGTGCGCGTGGCTCGAACGGTGATCTTTTGCCCGGTCGTCCCTCGGACGTCGGCGGTGAGAGCTTCTGCTTCGACACCCGTCACTACGTCGCCGTTGCGCAGCACGTTCACGACGCGCGCGCGATGCACGAGCGTGGCCTTGTGATCCAAGGCCGCTGGAATCGTCGTGACCAGCATGGATTGCTTGGCGTCGACCGGGCAACCAAGCCCGCAGTAGCCGAGATTCAAGCAGCCCCGTACGTTCCGGTGAATCGTGTCCCACGAGTAGCCAAGCTCCTCCGATGCTCTCTGCAACATGCCGTTGTTGTTGTTGGGCGCTTGGGGCCATTTGTGAATGTTGAGACGCTGCTCCATGTGCTGGAAGTACGGCGCCATCTCTTGGACCGAGCAGCCGCTCACGCCCATCTGCTCCGCCCAGAACTTCAGCGTCTCGGGCGGGGTGCGGAAGCTCGTCGTCCAGTTGACCGTCGTGGAGCCTCCAACCGAGCGGCCCTGCAAGATGACCATCCCCCCGTCCTTGGTGCCCCGACCGGTGCCTTCCTGATAAAGGTCGCGGTACGCCGCTCGCTCCTGCATGTCGAACTGGCTCGAGGTCTTGAGGGGCCCTGCTTCGAGGAGAACCACGCGCACGCCGGCCTTGCTCAAGGTCTCGGCCGCCGTACCTCCGCCGGCACCGGTGCCGACGATGACCACGTCTGCTTCGAGCTCGAGCGAAGAGGTGAGCTTGCTGGCGTCACGGATGTCCCAGCCTCGTTCGGCCGCCCTGTTGTACGGGTCGGTGCTGCTGCCCAGAATCACTTTGGAAAGATCGGTCACGGCGCGACCTTCTTTGGGATCGGAGCCACCATAGGCACTGGGCTTGCGACCTTCTTGGGCGGGCCGGGATATCCGGTCGTGAGTGCGTTTTCAGGAATCAGGTAATACGAGCTGATGGTGAGTCTGATGACCGCCGCGTAGATCGCGTTCAACAAACCGATGCCGCTGTCGCGCAAACGCGCCAGAGCACTCTCGGCATCGTCCAACGAGGATTTGGACCAAGAAGACCACTGACCGGTCAACAGCCCGCGGCTCAGCCCAAAGCTCAGCACGTCGAAGGCCTGGTGCACGCCTGCAACGACCGGCTCGGATAGATCGACGAGCAAGGTATCGAACGATTTGAGGGTTTGTTCGATCGCGGTGGTGTCGCCCGGCGCGATCTTACCTTTCATCACGGCAGGAGTCAGGGCGCGCAAGAGCTCCACGTCTTCGGGACGTAGGAGCTTCATGCCGGACGCAGGCTCGCTGGAGGTGCAGCCCGACAGGGTCGCGCCCGCACTCATTGTCGAGAGCGCGGCGGCCCCGGCTACCGAGAGCTTGAGGAAATCACGTCGATCGGTTGGCATCGGAGTTGAGATTGTACCCACACGATGGGGCTCAGGGTCCAGCAGAAAACGATGCCCTAGGCGCCCCGGCTGCGGATGTAGTATTCGCTCGTGGTGACACTGGTGATCTTCCAAATCGGGAGGAAGGCCGCGACGCTTTGCATCATGATCCCCATGTTTCGCAGGAGCTCGAATCGATTGCGAGCCCCATAAAACACGTACGGATTCGTCATGTGTTCCGGGGATGGCCAGGATTCCTCGACGATCCCTTCGTACGGTACGGCACCCGGTGTCAGGACCTCTTCGACGACGTTTCGGACATAACGAGCTCGCGGCTGCATCTTTTCAGACATCGGCCCCTGACGATTGAACCAGTGCCGCATCCAGCGGTCCTTGGGGATGCGCTTTGGCCGCTCCAGCGGAGTCACCGAAATGACGTATGGCGAGCGCTCTCCATCGGGCCAGTCACGAGGCGTGCCATGCTCGTTTCCGCCATAGTCGGTGTAGAGGTGCTCGCGGACGCGATAGCCGGCGATGTCGAAGTCCGCGTCGAGCAAAATCGCTTCGAGCGGGCCACGCACGTTCAGTTCGTCGACCCAGATGCTGACCTCAGCCGCGAACGGATCGGTGAGCTTGGTCGTCGGCGTCGGTGATGGCACGCTGGCAAAGTCATCATCGATGTTC
>CAMYMX010000183.1 GCA_947259605.1 uncultured Polyangiaceae bacterium
AATCATGATTCCTGATGAGCGAAGCCTTCAACCCCAATCTCAGAGCGCACGAGCTCTCACGCGAAACTCTCATCGATTTGTGGCATCGGACGGTGCAAGCGCACCAGCTGCTGTTCGAGACCTGGTTCGCTGCGGTGTCCAAGAAGTATGGGGAAGACATCGCCGACGCCGTGGCGGTCCGCGGCTGGCCGCTCCGCAAGAGCGGCGCGACCCCGAAGGAGCTCTTCTTCGACGATCTGAGGTTCATCACGGCGGCGACCGAGCTCAAGCCCGAGATGCTCACGATCGCGAAACGCGACCAGGCCAAAACGCCACAGGAGCTTTCGAGCGATCGCTCTTGGTTCCGGCTCTTCGTGTCGCCGTCCCGCCTCTTGGGCAGCAAGGCAAAGTCGCCCCAGGGGAAGCCCGCCTGGGTCGGCAGCCCGGGCAGGCTCCGGGGCATGGCGCGCGGTAGGGCAATCGAGATCGGGTTCGCTGTGCTTCTGAAAGCCTGGCAGGCGTCGCAAGGCGCGCGTGTCTCGGAGGTCGACATCGAGGCGTTTGAGCGAAAGGTCGCGAGCGTCTACGACGAGAAGACGCTCGCGCTCTTGTGGAACTACGCGGCGCTCGCGTACATGCTCGGCACTGACCGCTGGTATACCGGCATCCGGGAGCGATACGGCGATGATGCGGCTCAGGAGCTGGAAAAAGACGTGTGGATCGACCGGGGCGCCGCCGAGCACGATCTGAGCATTGGGCAGCAGGCGATGGGGGTGACCGGTGACGATGTCGAAAGCCTCCTTCGCAGCTTTCAGTTTGCGCCGGGCGAAGTCGGAATCCTAGACGTGGAGTTCGAGCTGATCGACGAGAAGCACGGGATCATGACGCACCATGCCTGTCCGGCGCTGGACCGCTTCGAGCACTTCGACGACGTACGGCAAAAGCACTGCTGCGATATCTGCATCGCCGGCATGCCGATCTCCGGCGAAATGCTGAACCGAAAGATCGAGTGCAAGCCTCTCAAGCTCCCGCCTCGCTCGGACGCCAACGATATCGCCTGTCGCTGGGAGTATCGGCTCCGCGATCAATCCTGAGCGGCGAGCCAAGCGGCGCTCTGGCTCTCGGCGAGCTCGAGGAGGTTGCCGAGAGCGATGCTCACGTCGACGAGGTGAAGCCCCCAGCCCACCGCACTGCGAAAATCGCCGTTGAAGTCGTCGGCACGCGGGTCCTCGGGGTCTGCCAACACGCTGACTTCGAGGTACTGATAGCCGTTGCGATCGACGCATTCGCTCTCGATGAAGTTAGGCATCGAGTAGTACGGCGTCGCGATCGGATCGCGCGCGTCAGGGTTGGCGTATGGGCTCGAACCCTGACCGAGCGCGACGGTGAACACGCCTCGGACCACTCCGGGGAAGTAGGGCTTCAGTGTGGCTTTGCCACCTGTGATTGCGGCGGGATTCACGCAGCCGGCAACCGTGCTTTCGTCACCGGTGTCCGCAAATAACGCATCGGAATCCGGCGGCTCACGGTCTCGCCAGCTCGAATAGGTGACGAGACAGCCGGTTTGTTCGGCCGACCGGCAGAGCGGCGTGCTTTGAAACGTACCACCCACGTCTTCCCCCGCGGGCACCGCAATGGTGGTGCCCAGCAAGTACGCCGCTACCAGACGGTTCGCAAGTGCAGCGTTTGGTTCGACCTCTTCTTGGATGAGCCGCGTGAGATGACCCGAACCTTGGGAGTGCCCGATCAGGATCACCCCGCGGCCGTCGTTCTCGTTCGCGATGTAGTGCTTGAATGCATCGGCCACGTCGCCGTACGCAAGCTCTCTGTCGCCGACGAACTGGCTGTCGAAAAGTACCGACAGCGTGATTTGCCGATGAATGGGTGCGAAAACTCGACACACGGAATTGAAACGAGCGATCTGGTTGAGGGCGATGAAGATCTCTTCTTCGTTGGCCTCGAGGTCGGAGTTGCCGCCGGTGTCAAAGCTTGCCGTCGGGTAGACGTAGAAGCAGTCGATGGGCGGGTCGCTCGCTGGGATGTGCGGGACCACCGTCGCACCGCCGTCCGCGGCCACGAAGGTTGCGTCGAGGTCTTGCAGGCAAACGTTGGCTTCGGCTTCCTGGTCGGGGTGGCAGAGCCATGGATCGAGACTTTGATAGACCTCGCTCTGATAGCCCGCGTACGGCTCCGGAGTCCCCGTCGAGCTCGAATCGCTGCAGCCCAGAGCCGCAATCATCACCGCAAGGACCGTCCATCGAATCCAAGAAACCATCAAAACCTCCAAGTAATGGCGCCTAGGATGATGCAGTTCCAACCGTTCGCAAGCGAACAGCCGGCAATGACCAAGAGATGCTCCATTTGGGCGACCTCGCCGACCCGTTGGCTTTCTTCACCGGTCCAAGAAACTTCCGCGGTGCATCCGGAGAACGCGATAAGCTCCGCGGCGACGTGACAAAGAATCCGATGAGTCGAGTTGCCTATGTGCTGAGCTTTCTGTCTGCGCTGTGTTGCACAGCCGGTGGCGCGCATGCCGAAGACGAGGCTGCTGAGCTCGCTCGCGTCGAAGCGGAAGAAGCCTCGAACGAGCAAGAACCAAAGCTGCACGCAACCTTTGCCCACGGCTATCCCGTGCGCTTTGCACGACGGCCGCTGGTTCTCGATGAGGGAATGGTTCGGGCGGATGGGCGTCTCACCGTCGCTGGTGTGTTTGGGCCAGGCACCTTCTCGGCTCTGGACATCGGAGGAGCGGTTAGCCCAATCGAGAACCTCGAGGTCGGCCTGAGCACGGAGCTGACCGGGGCTGTCCCTGCTCCCGGCGGCATCGGCCTGATCAGCGTGCTCTTTTCGCCGACGGCGAGCTACGGGGACATCCCGATTTATGCGCGTTATCAGTACGCGCAAAGCGAGACCGCGCTTGCCGCGGTCGACTTGGTGCTGGTCCTGCCGAGCAACACCAATTTCTCTCTCACCGCGGGCATACCGCTGCGCATCGTGGAGCTCTTTGGCCTCTTCACGATGGATATGAACATCAACATTCGATATCGGAACGGCGACAAATACGCAGCGTTCATTCCGAACCCGTCGAAGAACACCGCCGACTTCACCTTTTCGGGAGCCAGCATCACCAACATCACCGACAACGGTTACATCGAGATCGGCGGTGGCGTTGGGCTGGTCAATGTCGGAGGTGGGGCGGACGCCAAGAACGTGGTGGAGCTCCCTTTCTTCATTGGCGGAGGTTACACCTACGAAGGCAAAGTGTTGGCCGATATCTTCGCCCAGTTTGGTTGGCAGCCCTTGATGATCGCCAACGGCCCGCCGAACGTGGACACATTCAACGTCGGCAAGACCTGGTACGTCACGGTGGGCGCAACCGTCCACACCAAGGCGCTCTTCGGCAAGCACGAGCCCTGAGCTCAGGCGTCGGTCGCGCCGAGTCGCTCGAGCAGGGCCTTGGCCATGTCCGCGACTTCCTGACGGCCGAGCTCGCGGCTTTCGCTGCTCTCATAGTTTTCGGTGTCGGCCTCGGGAAGGCCCTCGAGGAATCGGCTCGGCGTGATCTTCAGAAGCCGGCCGCGCGCGACGCGTTCTTTGTGACGGGTGAGGTAAAGAAGGTCACGCGCCCGCGTGACTCCGACGTAAAACAGGCGCCGTTCCTCTTCGAGGTCGGCCACCGAGGCGTCGGTAATCTTCGGGTCTGTCGTGCGAGTATGGGGCAGCACGCCTTCCACGCAGCCGATTAAGAACACGACAGCGAACTCGAGCCCTTTCGCAGAATGCAGAGACGACAAGGTCACCTGCCTACCGTCTTCTTCCGGCTCGTCCGCGTCAGAAGAATCGAGCGCGATGTGGTGGAGCAGGCTCTGCAGGGCCTCACGATCGGCGCCAGAACGCGCCTCGAGGCGCTCGATGCTCCGTATCAGAAAATCGACGTTGGCCCTCCGTCGTTTCGCGTCGGGGCTTTGGGTAGCGTCGTCCTGCAACATCCCGACGGCTCTCAGCAACGACGCGGCGTTATCCGCAAGCCCGGGCCCCCGAAAGCCCTTCCCTGCCGTTTCGATCGCCTCGCTCAATCGGACCGCCGAGGCTTGGGCTCGGGCAGAAAGCGGCTCGATGCTGCGCGCGTTCTTCAGGGCCCGAAGAAGGCTCATCCGGTTCGCCCCGCCGTACTCGACGATGTGGCGAAGGGACTGCGCTCCGAGACCCCTGGGCGGTGTGTTCACGATCCGACGAAGCGAGAGCTCGTCGCGGGGATTCAAGGCCACGCGCATGTACGCGATGCAGTCTTTGATCTCTTTCCGATCGAAGAACTTGGTCCCCCCAAAAACCCGGTACGCAATCCCTGCGATGCGGAGCTCCTCTTCGAGCAGCTTGGCCTGATTGTTGGAACGGTAGAGCACCGCAATCTCGCGCGGGTCGGTGCCTTCTTTTTGGAGCTTACGGATCTCGGAGGCCACGAACTTTGCTTCCTCGTGGGGCTCGGGGAGCACGCAGACCCGCACCGGCGGCCCCGCTTCTCGCACCGGCTTCAAGACCTTGGCGTAGGGCCGCTTGCTCGACTGTTCGATCGCCGCGTTCGCGACATTCAAGATCGACGCCCGAGATCGATAATTTTGCTCGAGCTTGGTGACGACGGCACCTGGAAAGTGCCGCTCGAAATCGAGAATGTTGTCGACGCAGGCGCCGCGCCAGCCGTAGATCGACTGATCGTCATCTCCGACCACGCACACATTTCCCCGCTCATTGGCAAGCAGACGGACTAGGTCGAGCTGCGCCACGTTGGTGTCCTGGAACTCGTCGACGAGGATGTGCGCGAAGCGTCCACGCCACTTGCTCCGAATCCCCGGGCGTCTTCGGAGGAGTGCGACTGGCTTGACGACGAGATCGTCGAAATCGACCGCGTGCATATCCTCCAGCGTCGACTGGTAGACAGCGTAGATGCTGGCGGCCGCCTGGTCATACTCGTCGTTCTTGGCACTCAACTTCGCGGGCTCGAGCATCGCGTTCTTCCAAAGTGAGATTCGGGAGAGGATCGCCTGCGCGTCGAGCTGTCGATCGGCTTTGGCTTCGGTGCGAAGAAGCTCCCGGACCACGCCGAGACTGTCGCCCTGATCGAAAATCGTGAAGCGCGTGCCGAGGCCTAGCGCCTTGGCCTCTTGACGAACGAAGCGCACGCCGAAGCTGTGAAACGTCGACAACCAAATCCCGTTTGCCTTCTCGCGACCAATCATGTCGCCGAGGCGCTCGCGCATCTCGTTGGCCGCCTTGTTGGTGAAGGTCACCGCGAGGATCGCGTCCGCCGGGACTCCGCTCTCGAGCAGCCGCGCAATCCGGGCGATGATGACCCGAGTCTTTCCCGAGCCTGCGCCAGCCAAAACCAACAGCGGCCCCTCATCGTGCTCCACCGCGGCGCGTTGCTGTGCATTGAGTCGCAAGGATGCCCCAGGTAGCCCGGCCCGTGGATTCGTTCAAGGCAAGACGACTCAACATTCTGATTTGCCATGGCACCCTGATACAATGGTAGAAATGGCTCCATGCCCGAGGAAATCGAACGAAAGTTTCTCGTGATTGGAGATGGCTGGCGGGACGCGGCAGTGGGGACACGGTTCCGGCAAGGGTTTCTGTCGACGGAGCCAGAGCGTACGGTACGAGTACGCGTCGCCGGGGCGCGTGGGTCCATTACTGTGAAGGGCAAGACCGTTGGGGCGAAGCGGGAGGAGTTTGAGTACGAGATTCCGTTGCAAGATGTCGAGCAAATGCTGGACGGTCTATGCAAGCGCCCGTTCATCGAAAAGGTTCGCTATACGCTCTCGGTAGGGCGCCACGTCTGGGAAATCGATGTCTTCGAGGGCGAGAACGCCGGGCTGGTCGTCGCCGAAATCGAGCTCGCAAGCGAGGATGAAGCGTTCGAGAAACCCGACTGGGCCGGTGAAGAAGTCACCCACGATCCGCGCTACTTCAACTCCAATTTAGTAGCAAAGCCGTTCCGAGCCTGGTAGCTGTAATCGGGCATACAGTGCCATCGCAATGCACGTCTGTTTGTTTGGCAGCGTCGGACAACGCGTATCCTGAATGCTACGGTTTCGACCATGCAGCTCCCGCCATGTGGCTTATATCGAACGAACGGACCGATCGGCTCGGTCGAACCGGGACGTCTCGTGTATTTCCACAACCACGGAAATCCGGGGCCGGGCCTCTATCGTCCGAAGGAGTGGCGCTTCAATCGGGCGCAGTTCGAGGAGAACGGGCAGGTGCTGGACGACCCGGGTCTGGTTCGGTTCTTAGAGCCACTCCCGCCCGAAGGTTTCTATCGCGTGGCCGAGTCGTTTCATTGCTGTGAAAAACAGTGCCGGCTCTTCGAGCAGGACGCCCTGCTGCAGCTCGGGTACAACGCCGACGCCGAACCCATTCTCTTCGTCCCTGAGCTGGTCGATTCGATGTTCGCCATACCCGCGAAGGGTTGGAAAACGACGCGCGAAGTGTTCAGCAAAATGCAAGGCTTGCGGGTGCCAGTGACCAAACGCGACACGCTACCGCCGCAATAGCTTCTGAAATCGAACTAGAGGCTGTCGCGCGGCGGCCTTCCTGCGCTAGAGTCCCGGCATGGGTAGGACAATAGGAATTCTCACGGGCGGCGGCGATGTCCCTGGTCTCAACCCGGCCATCCGCGCCGTAACGCTTCGCGCCATCCGGGAAGGTCATCGCGTCATCGGGATTCGCAGGGGCTGGGGTGGCCTGGTGGACATCGTCCCGGACAAAGAAGCCGACAACAGCTCGGCCGTCCAGCTTCTGACCGAAGACCTGGTGGACAGGGCAGGCCGCACCGGCGGCACTTTTTTGCACAGCTCGCGAACGCGGCCGAGCACCCTACCCAAAGATCTCGTGCCTTCGCATCTGCAGGACAAGTATCAAGACGACGTCAACGACATCACCGACGAGGTGCTGAAGAACCTAGACTTCCTCGGCATCGACTGCCTGATCCCGATCGGCGGTG
>CAMYMX010000184.1 GCA_947259605.1 uncultured Polyangiaceae bacterium
ACCATCGGGCGTTCGTATAGGGACGCCGGCATAGAAGCGGACCCTGGGATCCCCTGTGACCAACGGGTTGTCGTGGAAGCGATTGTCCTCGAACGCATCGGGAACGACGAGCAGCTCTTGCTCGGCCACCACATGGCCACAAAACGAGATGTCTCGAGGGGTTTCCGGTGCATCGAGGCCGTACCGGGATTTGAACCATTGACGGTCAGCGTCGACCAAGGACACGAGCGCGATTGGAACATCTAAGATTCGAGCCACGAGTGTCGTGAGATCATCGAACGAGCTCTCGGGTGGTGTGTCCATCACCCGGTAGCTCTCGAGAGCCCTCAGACGCTCGGCTTCGTTTTCTGGAATCCGCGCCGCCTTCATCGCGCAAACTCCACCACGGCGCATTTTTTCACTGCGTCATCCTCCCAAGTGCCCCCAACTTCTCTAAACAGTGTAACGATGGAGCAAACACCGTGCGACAGAGGCACAGACGATCAGCATCTCACTTGCACCTACAGTAGCTCTGCGCAGCCGGCGAGCGACGCATCAGGCTACGTCCCGCAATCGGTGTTGATCGACGCCTGAGCGCACCGCGGTGAACGCAAGTGGCGGGTATGGAGGAGAGGTGGCACCAACGTTGTCACGATCGCGAATATCGATAGAATGCGGGCCATGCGGAGGCTGCCCTTAGGTATTCTTTCACTGGCCTTGTCGATTGCGGCTTTCGAAAGCGGCGCTCGTGCGGACGCTCCGATTATCACCGACGCGCCGGCTAGCTCGAACCAGCTGGGGTACGTGACCCGGCCTTCCACGAGTTACGACGACTTCCGGCAGCGCGAGCTTCACGAGAGCTCGCGGCGTTCACGCAACGCGCTCATTGGTTTGTCAGCCTCGACGGTCGTGGGCGCGGCCCTGTTGTTTCCCGGTCTGATTCGTCAGTGCTATCTGATTCAGGCCAACAGTCTAGGAACCACCGACGAGCTCCGCTGCAGCCCCGCTGGAAAGGCGCTCGTCGGTGTCGGCTGGCCGCTGTTCATCGGGGGATCGATGGGCGTATTGATCAGCGGCATCATGTTCGGTGTCCGCAAAGGCAAGCTCCGCCGCCTCGAAGATCGCATGGCATACGAAAAGTCGCGTGCGTTCCGCTGGGATCCGCGCATCTCGCGCTTCGTATTCTAGTCGCGCCGGGGCAGTGTTCGGAAGTCAGCCCGCCAGAGCGCTCTCGATCACCTGACCGCCGGTAATGGCCTCGTCGAGTCGCGTTCGCGGAACACCGAGCGCGACGCCCAGGGTTTTAGCCATCGACTCGAAGGTCTCTTCGTGCGGGATGTCGCCGGACGCGGACGCAAGCCCTGTCCCCGAATCGATCGCCTGGGCTTGGTAGTCTTTGCCCGTCGGCTCGATGCCGCCAATGACACCACCTCGGAGTCCTTCGCCGATCAGCACCGCGCAATGGTGCCGGCCATTGTGGTCGCGTCCTGCACGGCCCTTTCGAGCGAGATCCCGCCCAAACACGTTCAGCGTTCCGACGATGACATCGCTTCGAAGCACGCCTTCTGCGCGCATGGCGTCGACGGATTCGACCAGATTCTGAAGGTGTCCAATGCCCTCGACCGTCTCTTGCGTCTCTTTGACGAACTCGCGATCGTTGTGGTTGTCGCCTCCGAAGTCGATCCGAAGCGTAATCGCGGGCGAAACATTCATCGCCGCGAGGACCGACGCCGCCAAGACCTGATCGGCCTCGTTGTTGCCGTCGATGTTGGCGAGTCGCCCCACCAGGTCGAGTGAAAGCGAGCGCGCTTCATCACGGGTCACGACGAAGCGATCGAGCATGCGGCGCTGGTTCTCGGTGCCGTGCTGCTGGTAGAGAGCGTACATCTCGTCGACCGCCTGATCGCGGAGCGGACGCAGGTCCCCGAGCGCGTTGTCTTCCTGAGCAAGCGCAGTTTTGAGTGCAATCGGGGAGACATTGGCAAGCGATCGACCCTGGAAGGTGAGGATCTCGTTGCCGCCGCGTGCCCCGACGCTGATCGGCTCGCGCTGCACCGTCTCGAGTGCTCCTGAAAGTGCATCGGAATAGACACTCACCAACATCTCGTTGCGCTCGACGCTCCCCATCAGGCGCATCACCTTTGGGTGGTTTGGGTGTGAATTGGTATAGGTTCCGTGGTGGAAGAACAGCGTCTTTTGCAGAATGTTCGCGGGAAGCTCGGCCCAGGGTTTCGCGGCCGTCAACTGCTGTCCACCGATCGCCATAGCCATCGGCGCCATCAGAGGGTCGTCCGAGTGCTCGATGGCCGGGTCTTCGTAGGTGCCCGGCACGTTCGCGTTGATCGGGTCACCGGCGGAAGACGTCGAGAGAATCAAAATGCGCGTGGCGGCCGCGTCCTGCGCTCGGGCCGCGAGCGGCCTAGCCAGAATGGACATCGGAATCCCGGTGGCGAGGGATTTGAGGCCGAGCCCGCCGGCGCCGAACAGCGCCGTGTAGAGCATTTTGCGTCGGTCGAGCTTCATGTTCGTTTCCTCAAAGGCCCATACCCAGCACGCTTGGAGTGGTGCAGGCAACGATGAATGTAGAGCGGAGCGCATTGGTGGCGTTCGTTTCGGCCTCCGCCTGCTCGTAATGTCTGGTCAGGATGTCGAGCGCGCCGGCGTGGCGCGGGTCAGACTCGGGCAGGCCCGCAAGGTCGACGACGAAGGCTCGAATGGCACCGTCGGGATCACTCGGCGGGAACTTCCCATCGTTGCTGATAACCAGCTCACCGAAGCGCTCGCACATGGCTTCGCCCGCGGCGCGGATGAAGAGGTTCGGGTCCGCGATGACGACCGGAATCTCGCCGCCGCGGCCATAGCCGTCGTCGGGAATGACCTCGGCGAGCTGTCGAGTCACGCCGCGCGCGCCCCGTCGCTCGGACTGAAAGTACGTTTCGGTGCCGCAGGCGTCCGAAATGCCGAGTCGGTTGGAGACGGTGCTACAGAAATGCCGGACGCGCGAAACCGACGGGATATCGCCGCCGGCAGCCTCGACGCAGCTTCGAGCCGAGATCAACGGCGAAGAAAGGAGCTCTACGAGCATCGAGCGAAAGCTCATCCCACTCTGCTCGAACGCGTTCACGATGTTCTGGAACTCTGCGGAGCCCTCGGGACAGGCAGAGCTGGTCGCGAAGTAACAGGCCTTCTGCACCCAGGTCGGCGCGAAGCGAGGGTGAGTGGAAAGCGTGTTGGCAAGCTCGTTGATCCCATCGCCGGGCAGGCCCTCGACCGAGACCCCTTGAAAGGCGAACGACGGTCGGAGTGTCTGCACGGAGGCGTCTTGCTGAGCGTGATAGAAGTACGTGAAGGAGTTGCGGAAGTACTGCCGCATGGGGTCGAGATTGACGTGGCACCCCCAACATGCCGTGGTGGGATCGGCGTGCGAATCGTCGAGCGCGTCGTCGAACGCCGGAATCAGCGTCGTCTCACTGTCGAAGCTCTTGCCTAGGGCAACGATCAAAGTCTGGTTGGTGGTGACCCGCGCCTGGTTTGCGTCGTTCGTCGGCCAGGTCGCGAAGAACGCAGGCGTGGTCATGAAACCGACGCGCGGGACGCGCAGCACCAGCTCGTTCGAAGCGCGCATGGCATCGACTTCCCAGAACATCGCCGGCTCTTCGCCGGGGCCCGGCGTCCGAAACGTGACCGGACGCCAATCGAAGAACGCTTCGTCACCGATGAGCGGCGTCGTGCGATAGTTGTCCTGCATGCACCCGTCGTTGTCGGTGTAGTACCCGAACAGAACCGCAAACGCGGCCCTGACCAAGTCGCCGTTCGTCTTCACGGCTTCGCCGCCGCATCCACCAGGAAGGCCCTCCGCGGGGATGGTGAATCGCATCCAGTTCGGAGAGCTCGGGTTCAAGGTCTGCGAGAGCGGTATTTCTTCGGTCGTATACACCAGCTGCTCGATCATCCCGCGCGAACGGTTGTAGCTGCGATCCTCGTCGTCATCGATCTCGCGGTCGTCGCTAAGCGCAAGGCCCATCATCTGAGCGGTAGTGAGATAGACAGTACGAGTCGTCAGCACGTCGGTGAACGGCCGGTCCGCGCGCACGATATCGAGGACGCTCCGCGCGAAGCTCTCCTCGAACGTCCGAATGTACGCGTCGTCGATCGAGGTTCCGTCGCTCAGTCGCCCCATCTGGAAGTTGCTGTATCCCCAGAGGTCGACCAACGCCTGTTCCTCGTAGCCGTCCTGCTGGAACGCAGTCTGGAAGAATCGGCGCAGCTTCTCGTCTGCCTGCGGCATGTCGAGCCAGCCCTCGATCTGAGAGCGGAGGACGTCCGGGTTCGCCGTCAGCGCGTCGAGCTCTTCGCTGCTGAGGCCAAGCCCCGTCAGCAGCGTCTTCACCTTTGCGGCGTAAACAAAGGGCGCCGCCGGCTCGAACGAGTCGCAGCTCGAGAGCGCCGGTCGCGTCGTGTCCACTGGGAAGCCCGGATCGCCGGGATTGGAAGGGTCGTTGCCGCGGCCCGCTTCTGACCGCCCGATGGTACCCTCGCACCCCGTTATCCCAAGGGCTAAAAGCGTCACGACTAGGAAAAGCGTCGGATATCCCATTGCTGCAAACTCCAGGCTGGCAATGGAACAGATTAGCAGTGAAATTGAGAAAATCACCCTTATGTGTTATTTTTGTGCGCTGGCTGCCTCTTTCGGTACAAGCCCGTTACCCTCAGCCGGCATTGCGCTCTGGAACACGGGCTGCTGACGGTAGCCTCGTCGGTCCCCGACCGAATCCTCGCGGGCGCCAAGGCCTTCGGTCGGGTCGAGTGAGCCCACGAGTCTTTGTGGAGTCTGGTATTGCGAGACGAGCGCTGATTAGACCGGCGGCTTCTCCGCGACGATTCTCCAGTTCAAATCGGCAATTTTTGCCTTCTCCGCATCCGTCCATGCCTGACCACCGCTTTGAAGAAGGTCAAGCGACTCTTCGACCCAGGGGGGCAAAATGCGAATGGCTTCGAGCGCCCTGATGACCTTTCGACCCCGGAGAATCAAATCTCTTTTTTGTTCACAAATCGGCCAGGCCGCGCTTTTCGAAGGAGCTGAAACGAGGATTGTAAAGCCCGCCCTTTCCAAGGCGGCGCAAACGTCAGCTGGATACATGGATTGAGTGGCAGCGAGCGTGGGCAGAAATGCCTTGTGTAGGCTCACATGCTCTTCGTTGTCCCAGTCAAAATGCGGCGTCAATAGATACTCGGAACAAGCGTATCGAGCGCCAGGCTTCAGCACGCGGTACATCTCTTCCGCGTGGGCATCGAGCTCCTCTTTCTTGAAGAACGGCCAGACCGCTTGAAAGGAAAAGCATCCATCGAAGGTTCCGGAGTCATACTCGAGCGGCTCGTGATGGTTGCCCACCTTGAAGTGAAGCCGATCACTCATTCGGCATTCCGCCGCCCAGTCGATCGCACTCTCAACCTGATTGGCATCGATGTTATATCCGGACACCTGACCGTCGGTCAGCGTGGCGAAGTGATATGAGATCCTCCCCCGCCCGCACCCCATGTCCAACAGATGCGATCCCTGAGGGTCTTTGAGATCGAGCTCCTTCAATACAGCCTGCTCGACCAAGAGCTGATTCCCGTACAACCCTTGGGATTCGTCTAGCTGCGGTGGGATGTAGAGCTTCTCCAGGTCAAAAACCGAGAGCATGTTGTTGAGGACCTTGTAGTAGTCCGCGACTGCTTTCGTTTCATCCGCTGTCTCGGTTGGCTCGCCATCCTGCATCCTCTGAAGGAACTTGAAGCCATCGATACAAGCTTGCTTGTCCTCGTCCGTCAGCTCCGCCAATCGCTTGAGTCCGATGAGCGCCGTCTTAATTCGGTACCAATTCATGGGGTCGGTCTCTCGTTGAACGCAGCGGGAAACGGAATTCTCTTAGCCTAGGACACCATTCGGAAAATTCAACGACATCAATCGGATGGAGTCCCGTCCCCGAGACCAGCTTCGCGGCAGCCATCCTGATCTTTCCGCCACCGTGAGGTCTGGTGCCGCGGCAGACAGGAGCGTATTCTCATGAGCCCATCATGACCCAGGCATTCCACGAGCGATTGAGCGCGCTCGACGCTATCTTTCTAGACCTCGAGAACGAAACCGCGTCCATGCACGTCGGTGCAGTGCTCCTCTTCGACGCGAAACCGCTGACGCTCGACAGCGGCGGGCTCGATATGGACCGTATTACCAAATACACCCTGGCGGCGCTAGACACGATGCCACGCTACCGACAACGGCTCGCGTGGGTGCCCGGGTTTGGTCATCCGGTTTGGATCGAAGACGATCGATTCAACATCAATTACCACCTCCGCCACACGAGGCTTCCGCTTCCCGGAGACGAACGAATGCTCAAGCGCCTCGTGGGTAGGCTGTTCTCCCAGCGACTGGATCGGAGCCGGCCGCTCTGGGAGTTCTGGATCGTCGAGGGCATCGAGAACGACCAGTTCGCTTTGGTGGGCAAGGCGCATCACTGCATGGTCGATGGCGTCGCAGGTGTTGGGCTCATCGAGGCGCTGCTTCAGTTGACGCCTGTCGTTACGGAGAGAGAGCCGAGCTCGTGGACTCCGCGTCCTGCGCCAACTCGGAGGCAGCTCCTCCAGGCTGAGGTCAAGCATCGCATCAATGGTCTGCGGAAGCTTTCGCACTTCGGGCCCCGCATCCGGGAGAACTTCGGAGGCGTGGCGCGTGTGCTCCAATCGGGGATGAAGGCCGGTCCGGAGAGTCCTTTCACGGCGCCCGACATCAGCCCGTATCGTCGTTTCGACTGGACCGCGTTCGACCTCGATGAGGTGAAGGCCGTAAAGAACGCGCTTGGAGGCACCATCAACGACGTGGTTGTCGCGACGACGACGGCAGCCATCCGGCGTTTCCTCGAGGCGCGCGACTTGGACGTGGACTCCATGGAGGGTTTTCGCGCCTTTCTTCCCGTCAGCACGCGCAAGACCAGCGGCGGGCCGGCGG
>CAMYMX010000185.1 GCA_947259605.1 uncultured Polyangiaceae bacterium
TGCGGACGAAGAGGTGTTCCAATGGGTGGAGCAGAAGGTCTACCACGTCATGGCGTCTGCCTTGGCCAATGACTTTCCGATTCTCGAGTTCATCGGCGGGCGTAAGAACAAGGATTCCCTCTACACCAAACTTTTGTCGAAGCCCGACGTCAGTGCGTCTCAGATCTATGACAAGGTGCGCTTTCGAATCGTGACTCGCAGCTCGCACGACATCTTCCCGGTCCTGAACTACGTTCAGCGCAGCATCGTGCCCTTCAACTTCGTGATTCCGGGCCAGTCCACCAATACGCTGGCGCGCTTCCACGAGTACTGCCGGTCAGAGCCAGCGCTTTCGAAGCACATCCCCGATATGCAGCTGCCGCTCGATTTAGAGGACGGGCTGTCACCGATCGACAATCGGTTCACGGCGCCGAGTTACCGGGTGGTACACTTCGTCGCCGACGTACCGGTTCGAGTCCCAGACAAGATTCTCGCGGCCGCTCCGCCTGCGATTTCGGAGCTCGGCCATACCATCTTCGTCCAGACCGAGTTTCAGGTGCTCGATCGAGCGACCGACGAGAGCAACGAGGCAGGCGACGCGAGTCACCAGGCCTACAAAGCGCGTCAGAAGCTCGCCGTCATGCATCGGCTCAAGGTTGGCCGGTTTCCTAGGCGCGGCTGACAAAACAAAGGGCGAACGCCTCTCGGCATTCGCCCTTCGTCGAGTGTACAGGATGGAGGACTAGACGGTTCTTACATCGCAGGGTCGACCGCGATGGTGACACCGTCGCCCAACAAGACGCAGTCGCCGCCTTCGCTTGCGTCGAGGGTCAACGACAGCGCAAGGGGAGCCGTCACCTGGAGATCGATCAACGCAGAGGTGACCTGAATGACGAGATCTGTCGCGTCTGCATCGACATCGAAGTCACCCGTGCCGCTGCCACCGTCGATCATCAGGTCCGTACCCGACAACATCTGTGCGGGGATTGGGATTTCGGTCTCGCCTGTTCCACCCGCGGTCGCGGAATACACGATGTTGCTGCCGGCGATAATCTCCGCCCCAACGTCAATCGGAAGGTCATTGACCGCACTGGTCGCCGCGAGGTCGACCGTCACGGTGGTGCCCTGAACGACGGCACCTTGCGCTGCCGCAGTGAAGTCGAGAGGAACGAGGAGATCGCCGATTACCGAGCCGGCGGTCCCAAGCGCTTCTTCGGGACAGAGGACACAGGCCGTGCTCGCACACGTCACGACTGCTCCGCCCATGCCGCCTTCGCCGCCCGCGCCGCCCTCGCCGCCGGCTCCGCTGATGCTGCTGGCATCATCGCTGCAGCCGAAGGCCATGAGTGCACCGCCGAGCAGTGCGATTAAAGCTAGTTTGCTGATCTTCATACGTTCTTCTCCTTAAGGTCCGGGGTATGCCGGATCCACGTCGCCCCTTTTTGCGTGCGCGTGTCTACCACGACTCCCCCCGGATCGACAACCAAGTGAAACAAAGCAAGGGAACAGCGTATCAGATAATACGGAGGACGCTCGCGTCATCAATTCGGGGGAGCTTCGCACCGCGGCCAGCCTAGGCGCTATCTGCCCGTTTTTGCAGTAATTTCGCGGTTCGCTTGATTGCCCGAGGCATCAAAGGCGCGGATGGCAATGATATGGCTATCACTCGAAATTGCGCCGAGGGGGACGTCGAAGCGCTCATCGGCGCTGTCGAGAACGGAGTCGGTTGGGAACAGGTCGCGCCAGGGGCCTGCGTCGACCGACATTTGAATCCGCGCGATCGGCCCGAGCGCGTCGACGACTTGGCCGAGCACACGCCCCCTGCGAACCTTGAGCGCTTCGAGACGCGGCGGATGGTTGTCGATGACGATGGGCTCCGAGGTCGCGCTCGATCGCAAGGTGCGCTGCTCCGGATTCGATTCCTCATCGGACGCCTCCACGCGCACGACGTAGTAGCCGTCTGGAATGCTGCTGGTGTCCCAAGTGTATTTCGCGTCCGTCAGCACACTGTCCTCGGCAAACATATCGCGCCAGGTCGACTGGCTTTCTTCGCGATATGCGATGCGGTAGCGCAACCGATCGTTGTCGACGTTGTCGACTTTCCAACTCAGGCTGAGCAGGGTCGTCGGAGGCGGTGGTTGACGCGGCGTTTCGCCTCGCTTGGGCGGGGGCCTGCTGCCTTGCACGTTGGAAACGCGAGCACGTTGGTTCTGAGGGAGATAGAAGAGCTTCACGGCGCGAAGGACCGAGGAGTCGTCGTTTGGGAGCTTGGCGCGAACCTGGACAAAGCGCCCGGCCGGGCTCGAGATGACACCCGGTTGCTTGAGATTCTTCGACCAGTCGCTCCAGGTGTCCCCGGGTTCTTTGGTATTGCCCGAGCGTGTCTGAAAAACAAAGCGACCCCGGCCGCGCCAAGTGAGCCGGCCCCAATTTGACGCGAAGCGCGCGTCGAGCGCTTTGCTCGTCCAGATGCCGTCACGCCTCTTGCTCGGTTTTACGCGATAGAGCGCCGCCCCGTCACCCGTGACGAACGAAGGGTTCTTGTCGCGCAGGTTCAATGCAAGCACCTGCCTCTCTTCGACGTCGACCCAGATCGAGTAGCTTGCGTCGGGCTCCACGCGCAGGATGCGCCCTTCGTGCCCGCCGCCCGCGTAGATCGCGCCGTCCGTTCCCCACTGAATCGCGGTGAAGTGCGTCTCTTTGCGGCTGACCAGCATCTCGGCGCGCCCATCGGCGTCGACGCGCCAAACCTGCCCACTTCCGGGGCGCGGGCGGGTCACCGGACCCGCTGGTGTAGGGGCCGCCTTTCTGCTCGACGCCTTGAACTGGCTTCCGGGGGCGGTCTTGAACGTGTTGGAAGCGACCGCCAGCTGCCCGTCGTAGAAGTCGATGGCGGTGACCTCGTTGCCAGGGAAGTCGTGGACGACCTCCGCCTGGTCGTTTGGCGTGATCCGAAGAACCACGGCCTGGTCGCTCGTGCCGGCATAGATGGTGCCTCTGTCGTCTCCAGAGAGCGCCATGATGTGCGACGCTTCGGACTTGAAGAGCACCTTCGCGCGGCCGATCGGGTCGATGGCGAACAGCTTTCCTTCGGGGCCCGTCCCTGCGATCAGGCGGCCGCGTTTCTTGTCGTAGTGAAGGGCCCAGATGTGTTTTGCGCCCTCCGGAACGGAAAAGCGCTTGATCTTCCCGGACTTCAAATCGATGCGGTAAATTCGGCCGTTGGGAAGCGTGCCGGCGTAGAGCGCGCGGTCGTTGCCGAATGCGAGAGACGAAACCAGAAGCTCACCGGTGTTTGCAAAGACCTTGGTCTTCTTGCCATCGACACGATACACCGCGCCATCGGTGCCGGTGCCGATGAAGGTCGCGCCCGCGCGTTGCGCCATGCTGTAGGCCAGCGGGACGTTTTCGAGCGCCGTCCGCTCCGTGGCAGCACCGGCGCGTATCGAGCCATCGGAATGGACCGCTGCACCGTCGAGCTCGCCCTCGAAGAACGCGTCGGCGCTGTCGAGCACGAAGCTCTGGGTGCCCAGTGCAGCAACCGTTGCGCTCGTAGCGATCACGAAGCCCGCCAAGGCGATTTGGAAAATGGTTTTGGGTGTTTTCATCGTTTCGTTACTCACCGAGAAGCTGGTCCCGCGCGACCTCGCGGACCCGGAGCGCCAGGTTCGTGCCACCGACCACCACCTGCGGCATTTTGATATCCGTCCTCGATTGTGTGACGAAAGGACGGCTGTCTTCGGTGCTGCTCACGAACTGAAGCGAGTTCAGCGCCGACGCCGGAAGCGAATCGACCACGTGGCCCTCGAAACGAAGGCCGCGTGTGGGCATTTGGAGCGCAACGACCATCGAGTTCGCCGCATAGCGCCGGTTGGCTTGTTCGATCAGGTCGCCGAGCGATCGAGCTCTCGGCTGCTCGACCGCCACCTTGTTACCGGGGAGGATCGCAACACGAATCGTCTGACCGGCAGCGGCCTCCGGAACCCTGACCTTGACTGCGCGGATGGTGTCGGGCTGATCGACGCGGCGGAGCTTCACGTAAATCGTGACCTCTTCTCCCGGGTCGACCTCGTCATAGGCCACCGAAGCATCGGAGATTTGAAAGACCTCCCTGCTGAGCTCGAGGTCGAGCTCGAGGTCGATCGACGTCACTCGAGAGATTTCGAAAGGGTTGGCAAAAGCCGCTTCCATCAGGCCGAACATCCGAAGTTGTGAAAACACCGCTGCGCTGGCGGCGCCCATCGGAGAGAAGCCCTGCTCCTCGAGTGACACGATGCCGTGACCCTCGATGCCGATCTTGCTCCTGGCGCGAAAGATCACGTCCGTCGCGTCGCTGGCCGTCGACTTGACGGCATTGGCGATCACGGCGAACACGATGCCCGGGGTGAGGACACGGTGGCTCGCCACCTCCACGTTCCACTCGGTCTTCGGGGCACCCTCGGCCCCGTTCACTTTGACGCGTATCGGGATGCTCGCCGCCTGGATGTCGGGGTCGATGACGATGGCAGGCTGCCGATCCTGAACCAACGCACCGAGAGAGCGCCCTGCTTCTGCGATCTTGAAAGAACGCGCCTCACTCACCAGCACGTGCACGACGCGCGCGGTCGCCGTCGGGAGACCGGTTGCGCCCGCTTCCATCATCGGGTGCCCGAATGCGAGAGTTCGGCCGCCTTTCCCTACGTAGGTGATCGTACCAACAGCCGTCATCGCGATGTCACCACGAGCGAGTTGGACGGCAACGGCTCCTCCGGGCTCGAACTGCCTTGGGCCGCTTGTCGAGCTTCCCCCCGTGCCGGCTTGGGTCGCCACGAAGCCAAGCGGCTCCAGCTCCTTCGCGATCATTTGGGCGATCGCATCGTCGAGGCCGCCGAGCATGAGCGGCGTGCTGGCCTGGTGTAGGCCGAGCGGCCCTTTGGTGCGAGCCTTCTTCTCATGAAGGGCGCGGAGCGTGGAGAGCGCGCTCACCTCCTGTTCGCCGCGGTACGAAGGCAAGCCGGCGAGCCGTTCTTTCGAGGGCCGATGCCGGTCGAGCTTGGCGCTCGGCCTCCCTGGGAGCGGCTTGGCGCCCGGGAACATGTCGAGACGAACCGGGCGCTTGAGCTCGGCGAGCATGTTGGCGATCGGCGTCACCCCGACCACCGGGTCGACACCATAGCTCCAGCCGTACGCGTAGGCGCCCGCGAGACGTCCATCGAGGTAGATCGGGCTGCCGCTCATTCCGGCCACGCCGCGCGCCCGATCGAGGAGCGGATGCGGGGTCCGGATGAGGATCAGGTCTTGGTTGGGCCGGAACTGGTGGAGGACGTCGATGACCTCGACGTCGAAGCGCTCGGGCTCCGTGCCTCGCAAAACGGAAAGGCCGTAGCCTTTCATCCCCGGGCGAATCTCATCGACGTGAATGAAGCCCGGCGTCGATTGGGCGATCGCGCCGCCCCAGACCAATGAGCCGAGCAAGAGCGACGCGCTCGATACGAAACACAACGCGGAGAGCAGTCGCCTCACAGCTAGAGAGCCTAGCAGGGCTACTCCGCTGGAGCCGGTGTTAGTTGAAGCGATTCGATGAGCGCACGTAACGATTCGAAGCGAAAGGGCTTCGCGAGGTAGGCGCTCACGCCGGTCGAACGCTCTCTCGCCACGGGCCCCGGAACCTCGTCGGACATCAAAATGACCAAGAGGTCGGGGTTGCGTTCACGAAGGCGCCGGGCGACCTCGACCCCGCTCGCGCCAGGCAGGTCCGACGCCACCAGCGCGAGATCCGGGTCCCACTGCTCGATGACCGTGAGGGCGCCCTCGCCGGAGCTGGTCCCCACGACGCGATTCCCATCGACTGTCAGCATACGGGCAAGGCTCCACTGAAGATCCGGGTCGCTTTCGACGAGCAAGACGCTCCGATGCCGAGGTCGGCTCTCGGCGATCGTCCTTGCCGCACTTTCGAGCTTAGGTGCGCTTGATTCGCTAGTCATCTTCGTTATTCGGTCGCTCATCGCCGCAGACCATCGAACAACGCCTTGCGTTCGTCCGTTGTTCCCTCTGCCCCGACCCCGCCCCATGATAAGGAGGTCGGGGCCTCGGTGCAATCGAGGTTGCCAGTTCTCGGCGAATCAGCCGATTGCCCTGGAAAAACCACTGTTACGCGGTGACCCTGGAAGAACTCTGAGCACGGTTTCCGCGCGACTGGCCGGGCTGAACCGGGTCCGAACCATGGAAGGTCTGGCCGCTTCGGGCGATCTCTTCGAGCACCGGTGCAGGCGAGAACCGCGGGCCCAGTTGCTTTTCCAGCTCGCGCAGACGCCCGAGAATTCCCTTGGCGCCGACCGTGTCGACGAAGCGGAAGGGGCCGCCGCGAAACGGGGGGAAGCCGAGTCCAAACACCGCGCCGATGTCACCGTCGCGGGCGCTCCGAAGAATGCCGTCGCCAAAGCAGCGACAAGCCTCGTTCACGAACTGCAGCGCGCAACGCCAGGCGATGTTTTCGTCCGCGATGCTCTTGTTGTTGGGCGTGACGCCCAGTACCTCGTACACCGACTCGTCGACGCCCTTCTTCTTGTCGCCGTAGAGATAGAATCCACGGCCGTTCTTGCGGCCGTAGCGCTCGTCGTCGATCAACTTCTTCATGCCTTCGGGCGCACCCATGCGCTCGCCGAAAGCCTCGCGCATGATCTTGCCGACCTTGGCACCGACATCGATGCCGACTTCGTCCGTCAGCTTGATCGGGCCGACGGGGAAGCCCCAGTCGAGCATGGCCGAGTCGATTTTTTCGATGGGAACGCCTTCGGCGACCAGATGCGCCGCCTCGTTCATCATCGGGGCGAGCACTCGGCTCGTGTAGAAACCGACGCCGTCCTTCACGACGATGACGTGCTTGCCCTGTTTCTTCCCGAGCTTGACGCAGGTCGCGGTGACCCAGTCGGCGG
>CAMYMX010000186.1 GCA_947259605.1 uncultured Polyangiaceae bacterium
CGGGGGTTCCAAAGCGCGACGAACACGCGAAGTAACTCGACACCTGATAGCCGAACGAGGCGTAGTAAGGATGCTCGGCAAGCGCCATGATCTGCACCGCCTCGTAGCCGGCATCGCGGATGCGCGGCAGGACGTCGGTGCGGAACTCTTCGTACGTGCCGACCTTCGGTTCTGCTTGGGCCATCCCGACATGGGCTTCGTAAACGAGCAGCGGCGCCGACGGGCGAGCGGGCCGCGAATGACGCCAGACGTAGGGACTCGAGGGACGCCAGACCTGCGCGTTGAAGCTGCCCGTCTTCTCATCGCGCACGACCCGGCGGGCCCAGGCGGGCAGCCGGTCGCCCACACCGCCCGGCCAACGAACCTCGAGCCGATAGGGATCGCCGTGAGAGAGCATCCCCTCGGGAAGCTCGATCTCCCAGACGCCCTCTGTTCCTTGACGGGAAAGCGCATACCTTTGATCCGGCCGCCAATCGGAGAACGGCCCCTTCAGGTGAATCGAAACCGCGTTGGGTGCCCACTCGCGAAGCACCCAGTGACCGTCCCTAGAGTGCAAACCGAAGTACTCGTGCCCGGACGCGAGCTCCGGCAGGGCAACCCGCCCCTCTGTGATGCGAAGGCGGGTCGCTTCTACGTTGTGCAGGCGGCGCAACAGGACTGAGGCGTAGCGCTCTAGGAACGAATCCCGCTCGATGAGGCGCGCCACTCTCTGCTCAGGCGAATCGGACTTGGAAGCATCCATGCTCTGTTACTCGTGAAGGTGCGGACTATAGCGAAACCGCGAAGCGGTAAACAAGGATTTCCGAGGGGGAGCGGTTGCTCTTAGCCCTCGAGCATCTCCTTCACGTTCAGGAGCGAAGATTGAAGATCTCGTTTCATACGGCGGATCGTCAAGTGCTCGGCGAGCTTCCCTAGCACCGCACCGGGAAGTGTGTACTCGACTTCAACGCTCAGCTTGGTGCCGTCCTCGTGGGATTCGACGATGTTCGTCCAATCGGCGCTGAGCATGCCGATGGATTGATGTGTGCACCGCTCTTCCGGGACACAATCGACGACGACGGCCGAACCGCGAAGCTGGACCCCAATCATCTTGAATGTGAAGTCGCACTGTTGTCCGAGGCCGGTCCCGATCACATTGCGAACTTCGACCAGGCCCGCGAGCCACTCTGGCATCGTGCTGAGGTCGTTCACGTAGGCGAAGACCGTCTTCAGAGGGGCGTTGATGACGATGCTGCTTTGGTAAGAAATCATGGGGTTCGCCGGTTCATCGTTGGTGCGCGCACAGAATACAGGCCGAGCCGCTACTGTCCACAAGCGACAATTTTGTGCAAATTAGAGGGCGCGCTGGCAGCGTCACGGCGGTCCGTCGACGGTCCAAAGGGCCAGCTCGAGAAAGGCCTCGGTGAACTCGGGCTGGAAAGTGCCCTGCGCCCGAGCGCTGTGGAACTGGAAGCCGGCCGGCGGCGACGCCATCTGTCCGTTGCAGTCGATCGTGGGCGTCCCTGAATGAGTGGCGAGGTCGATGTTTCCGGTGACAGTCCAGTCTCGAACGCCATCGACGGCGAACCCGTACTGCATCTGGTCACCCATCAAAGTATTGCCGGTCACCGAGCCACCGTAAATGCTGGGGTCCTCAGAGCTGGCCGGGTCGAAGCACACCCATACACGCCAGCCCATCCCCATCCCAATCCGAATCACTGCGCCAGCCGCGTCGATCACGTTGCCGCGCACCCGGGTGTTGCTGTAGTTCCCGCCATAGACGCCGTAATCGACGAGGTTGATGCCTCCCAGTAGGGTTCGAGTCTCGGCAACAATGTTGTTGTTCTCAATGATCGAGCCCGGCGCCGCGAAGATGACGATCGCTCCGTCGGTGGCATCGACGATCGTGTTGCTTCGAACGACGCTGTCCTTGCAGGCCAACGAAATGCCGTCAGCCCAGGTGCCATCGGGCTGGCCGGCCGGGCCGAGCTCGTTGTCTTCTACCGTTGCCCCGGTGCACTGTGGCTCCCCTCCTTCGAACAGGTGTAGAATCGACCAGTGGCGTGGCTCGAACGCTTTGACCGAGCGAACCACCTGCCCGGAGACGCTGCCGCCGGCTTGGATCAAAGCACCGCTCGTTCGATATCCGAATGCCGGCCGGCTCCCGTCGACGATCACATGGCTCAGGACCACGTTGGAGCGGCCAAGCATGTCGACGGCCGTGACCAGCGAATCAGACGCGACCCGGAGCTTCGCACGCCGTTCGTCGGTCGGACGCCCTTCCGTATAGACCTCTTGGCCGTCGTCCGTGAACACAACCGGCGCAGTGAGATCGAACTCCGCGCCCTGACACAGCACCGCAAGGGAGCCTGGTTTGGTGAGGGCCTCGTTGATGTCGCCTTGGTTGCCCGATTCGATGCATGAAGGATCGGGGGGTTCCGTATCGAGGCAGGCCATCTTTCTCAAGGTCGTGAGCTTGGGGAACCAAGTGTCCGGACGCGACATGTATGCGGCCCAGACGTTCTTTTGCTTGTCGACGAGGATGCTCGAGACATTGGACACGTAGACGCCGTCGCGCCCGTGAATGAACTTGTCGGAGAGCGCGAACCCGGCGGTCGTCCCCCGGCGCACGATGCCCCATTGCCAATCGAGGGCATCGACCGAGTTGCCGCCTGTGAACACTGCGCCGGATGGATGGATCGCGACACGGGTGCTCAGACTGGCCTTGCTCGCATCGAGCTCGAAATCGTCATTCCAGGCGAACGAGGCCTGAGGCGCGTCGACCATCCCGGAACCAGACCTCCAGCGATAGTGCTCGTTCTCGATCGTATAGTACGAAGTCCAGTACCGGCCGGCGTCGTCGAACGCCAACGCCATCATCGTGTCGGATTCATCGACGCCTGGGGTCCGCTCGATTTCCGCCAAGAGCGCGAACTCTGCTTCGCCCTCCTCCCAGATGGTGGCACGCCAGGTGTTGGTCGCTTCATCGTGTCCCTGGCCGACGGCCCAGATCTTGCCGTTTGGGGCGACTGCGAGGTCACGGACGAACACGTTGTCGCCGTAATCGATGACATCGAACGATGCGAGGGCGTCGTTTGCGTACCTGACCATATGGTAGTCCGGCGGCACCTGCGTGACGTCGTACGCGATGAACCATGCCTCGCTGCCACGGACGGCGAGTGTGTTAGGGCGGGTGTCGTTGCTGCCCGGCGGCAGGAAGCTCCCGACCTCGGTCAAGGTGCCCCCCGGCGAATAACGCAAGAGCGTCGCGTCTCTGTCCGTGTTGTCGTCCGAGCTCTCGCGCAGGACGACGAAGATCGTCCCATCGGCGGCGATGTCCGCTCCCGACGTCCAGCCACGACGGCCGGAAGGGAAACTCCAAGCGTCCACCTCCACCCAGCTGGCCCCGCCATCGCCGGATTGGAACAGGGCGATTTCGTCGACATCAACGCTGTCTGTGCGCGACACCACCTGCCAAACGCTGTCGTCGCTCGGGTTCTGCAAAACGGCCACGTTGCCGTAACCGAGCGTATCGCTACCCCAGGAACCGATCGTTTCCCAGTTGCCCGTCAGGGTGCAGCCTGCTGACGTGCCACCGGCGCCCCCCTCGCCCGCCATGCCCCCGACTCCAGCGGCGCCACCGCTGCCTCCTGTGTCGACCGTTTCGCTGCATCCCAGCAACGAGAGGAATCCAAAAACGCACAGGCATGCGATTCCAACAAAGCTGCGCACGACCAACCTCACCTTCGCGACGCGCCGATCCGGCAACGCCAAGGTGAGCCAAGTTGATGCATGGGGTATGCCAGCGGCTTTTGCAGCGATTAAGCGCACCAACGAACGGTCCGGGCGCAGCCGTTGCGCTAGCGGTCCCGCCCGCGAACGATTTGCGACGCTGCGTGAGCAGCAAATTCGATCGCAAGAAACGGGATGAGCCTTCTTTAGGATCCGGTTACTGAACTTGTATCAGCCACAAGGAGCGCTCTCGTGAGACAATCTGACCCGGTGCCCGGTCCATCAACACCCGTAGCCGAACCTAGCGACGATTCTCGCTCGCGGGCTTCAGACTCCAAGCGCCGTCCGCCGGGTTCGACGGCCCCGCGCCAACGTCAGCAGGAGCTGGTCGTCGAGGCATGCCGCTTGATCGAACGCGCGGAGAGCGAGCCGACCCTCAACGAGCTTGCAGAGGCGGCCGGTTTGAGCTCCTTCTACTTCAACAGAGTGTTCAAGCGCATCGTCGGCGTCACCCCGAAGCAATATGCGATGGCCCATCGTTCGCGGATCGCTGCGAAGAATCTGAAAACGAGCAAGGACGTCACTACGGCGATTTTCGATTCGGGATACGGCGCAGCGAGCCGGTTCTATGAATCCGCAAAGGTCCGTCACGGGATGACCGCTACGGCGTTACGCAAAGGTGGCGAAGGGACCGAGATCCGATATGCATTCGGAGATTCATCGCTCGGTCTCGTCGCAGTTGGGGCAACCGACAGGGGCATCTGCGCGGTCCTGTTCGGTGCCTCTCGAGAATCGCTCGCCGAGGACCTCAAAGCTCGATTTCCCAAGGCGGTTCTCGAGCCGGCGGATCCGGGCTCGGACTTCGACCGGTGGGTCGAGCTGACCCTGGGCTATCTCGACGGCAAGTCGGAGCTGTTCGAGCTTCCGCTCGATGTGCGCGGCACCGCCTTTCAAGAGCTCGTTTGGCGGAGTCTGCTCGAGATACCGGCCGGACACACCGCCTCGTATGGGGAAATCGCGGCGCGGATCGGGCGGCCCAAGTCCGCGAGAGCCGTCGCCCGGGCCTGTGCGGCCAATCCGGTCGCGGTGATCATTCCCTGCCACCGCGTGGTTCGCGCGGATGGCGACCTGAGCGGCTACCGATGGGGAATCCGCAGAAAACGCCAACTCCTCAATCGCGAATCGACGAAGTGAGTCCGTCGCATCGCGACGGAAATAGGGTGCCCAACCGGCAGCGTCTTGCATGGGTCCTCTGGTCCCTGCTGATGCTTCTGCTCGCGGTCGAAGGCCACCGTTCGCGCGAGCGGCTCGGAAGCGCAGGACAGTTGAGCACGCTTGACCACCAAATGAGAGGGGGATACTGAGTCTTCTATGGCAAGGTTCTATAAGAAGCGCGACGAGAGCCGTGGCCTCGCTCCCGGCTCGTTGGTGTTCATCGGCGAAAAGAAGACCGACCAGATCCGTATCCGGTTGCTCGACTACGACGGAAGTGAGCTCCAGGAAGAAACGCTCCAGAGCGTCGCGAAGGGCGCCGACTTTGCCAAGACTCAGACGGTCACCTGGATCAATGTCGACGGCCTACACGATACAAAACAAATCAAGGAAATCGGAAAGATCTTCGATCTACACCCCCTGCTCATGGAAGACATTTTGAACACGGGGCAACGCCCCAAGATGGAGGAGTTCGACAACTACCTGTTCATCGTGCTCAAGATGCTTCGCTACGATGAGGAGCGTCAGATGATTGCCGCCGAGCAACTCAGCATGGTGCTTGGGCCGACTTTCTTGTTGACGTTCCAAGAACGGCCCGGAGATGTGTTCGAGCCAGTGCGTGAGAGGATCCGCAAACGAAAAGGCAGGGTTCGGGTCTCGGGGGTCGATTACCTGGCCTACGCTTTGCTCGACACCGTCGTCGACAACTACATCTACGTCGTCGAAAGGGTCGGGGAGAAGATTGAGGACCTCGAAGACCGGGTCCTGAGCGATCCAGACCCCTCCGTGATTTCTGAGATCAACGCGCTGAAACGGGAAATGGCCTTCATGCGGAAATCGACGCGACCGGCTCGTGAAGCCATCACCATGCTCTCCAAGCTCGACAGCGAGCTCATTCGGGACCAAACGCGGCCGTTCCTCAAGGATCTCCTAGACATCGTCTCGGGCGCGTCGGAGGCCATCGACACCTACCGCGACATGCTTTCCGATCAGCTCAACATCTACAATTCGATCGTTGCCAATCGCATGAACGATATCATGAAAGTTCTCACGATCTTTGCCGCGATCTTCATCCCGCTCACCTTCATCGCCGGCATCTACGGAACGAACTTCGAGTACCTCCCCGAGCTGCACTTCAAGTACAGCTATTTCTATTTTTGGGGCGTGCTGGTCGCGGTCGCGGTAGGGATGCTGTACTTCTTCAGACGCAAGGGCTGGTTATGACGCTGCGTCCGCGACACTAGCGCCAGCCCTTGGTGTCAGCCTCTAACCAGGCAGCTCGAATCGCGTTGGAGTGCCAGTCCGCATGGCGTCCCAGTAGGACCGACTCTAGAGTTCCACCACGCATGTTGCACCGAACACGGCGCGCGGTCTTGGCCGCATCGATTCTGGCTTCGATCGCCTTGACTGTCTGGGTGGGCGTGAGCGTCGCGTGCTTCGTGGCCGATGGATGGTGGCTGGCCGTCCTGATCGCCCTCCCCCTCGGCGTGGCGACTATCGATTTGCTGAGCGGAGGCGTTCACTGGGCCTGCGACCGGTTCGGGGACGCCGCCACACCGGTCCTCGGCCCGCTCCTCATCCGCGCCTTTCGGGAGCACCACGTCGACCCGAGGCAGATGGTCGAACACGACTGGATCGAAACGAACGGTGAGCCTTGCTTTTTCTCCGCGCTTGCCCTGGTGGTGCTGGCCTTGTTGGCGCCGAGCGTTCAGTCCGGGCTCGCCGCTGCTGCCGTGGCCGTCGTTTGGACGATGGCGGCCGTCGGGTCCTGGTCCAATCAGGTTCACAAATGGGCGCACATGTCGCGCGCTCCGAGGCTGGTGCGATTTCTTCAGCGTGCAGGGCTCGCTTTGCGCCCGGACGAGCATGCGTGCCATCATCGGGCACCCCACGATTCGGGGTACTGCATCAGCACGGGCTGGATGAACCCGCTCTTGGATCGCATCGGA
>CAMYMX010000187.1 GCA_947259605.1 uncultured Polyangiaceae bacterium
GAGCATCAGCTCTCCGAGCTCGCGCGCCCAGTCAAACCAGCGCGGCTCGAGCGTCGCTTCGTACAGCGCCAGCAGGCCGTCGGCCAGGAAGGCATAGTCTTCGAGGTAGGCGTTGTACTTGGCGTCTGCCCCGGCTTTCCAAGTTCGGAAGAGACGCCCGGACTCGCCCCGAACGGTGCGATGTAGGAACTCGGCGTTCGACCTGGCGGCTTCCAGGTAATCGGGTCGGCCGAAGGCTTGCCCGGCTTCAGCCAAGGCAGCGAGCATCAGACCGTTCCAGGAGGTCAGGACCTTGTCATCGAGACCGGGCCAGATGCGCTTTGCTCGGAGCTCATAGAGCGCCGTCCGAGCGGCAGCCATCCGTGCCTGCAGCTGCCCAGCATCGATGCCGAGCTGTGCTGCAAGTGCGTCCGGGTCGAGGTGCAGGTTCAGAATGTTGTGACCTTCCCAGTTGCCCTCATCCGAGGCGCCGTAGATCCGCATGAACGTGTCCGCGTCCTCGCCCAGCGCCTCGCGGATCTCGTCGGCAGACCATACGTAGAACTTGCCTTCGACACCTTCGCTATCCGCATCCTGGCTGCTGTAGAAACCGCCGCCCTCGTGGCGCATTTCAAGCAGAACGTAGTCGAGGGTTTCCTCGGTGATTCGGCGGTAGAGGTCATCGCCCGTGATCTGCCAGGCGTGAAGGTAGACACGCGCGAGCTGAGCGTTGTCATAGAGCATCTTTTCAAAGTGCGGGACCAGCCATCGATGGTCGACCGAGTATCGGGCAAAGCCGCCACCGAGCTGATCGTACATCCCACCCTGCGCCATCTTGCGAAGCGTGACCTCCGCCATCTCGAGGGCGTCGCTGTCGTGGACGCGTACGTGCTCGCGAAGCAGAAATTCGATCGTCATCGGCTGCGGAAACTTCGGGGCGTCGCCGAACCCACCCCAGCTCGGATCGAATCGTCCCTGCAGGCCCCGAACTGCGCTTCGCAGGATCTCGACGTCAAGCTCCTGCGCTTCAAAGCCGACGCCCGAAAGCGCTTGAAGTTGCTCGGCGACTTGGCCGGCGCTCCCAACGACGTTCTCGCGGTCGGTGTTCCAAGCCTGCGTGATCCCGGTCAGAATTTGCCGGAAGCTCGGCATCCCATGGCGCGGCTCGTTCGGGAAATACGTACCGGCGTAGAAAGGCTTGCCGGATGGCGTGAGAAAGACCGTCATCGGCCAGCCCCCCCGACCGACCATGGCCTGGACGGCCTGCATGTAGATGCTGTCGACGTCGGGGCGCTCTTCGCGATCGACTTTGACGTTGATGAAGTCCGCGTTCATCTGTGCCGCCGTCGCTTCATCTTCGAACGACTCATGGGCCATTACATGGCACCAATGGCAGGCGGCATAGCCAATGCTGAGCAGGATCGGCTTGTCTTGCTCCTCGGCGAGCCGCATCGCCTCTTGACCCCAGGGATACCAGTCGACCGGATTGTCGACGTGTTGGAGCAGATAGGGGCTCGTCTCATGGACAAGATGGTTCGCCATCGATTTGAGGATGAGTGTGGGGCTTTCGGACCTTCGGTCAACGGGGCTCGACGCGGCAACCGCGCGCCTTAGATTGCCGTAATCAGGAGGCAGGATGGCAAAGGCACTTTGGCAAGGGCAGGTGATCGCTGAGTCGGATGAGTTCGAGGTCGTCGAAGGGAATGTCTACTTTCCACCAGGCGCCATTGACGAGAAGTTTTTGGAGCCGAGCAGCCATCAAAGCGTCTGTCCTTGGAAGGGCACCGCCAGCTACCACCACGTCGTCGTCGACGGACAGCGCAACGACAATGCCGCTTGGTACTATCCTCAACCCAAAGACGCTGCCGCGAACATTCGAGACCACATCGCGTTCTGGAAGGGCGTCACCGTAGAGCGCTAGTCGGCTACCTTCATCTGTGCCATCGCGCGCCCCATCAGCTCTGCCAGAGCTCGGCCCTGCTCTGGGTTCGGTCCAGACAGTCGCATCCGAGTACCCGCAAAATCATCGAGCGACATCTGACCGTCCGCCACTGCGATCATAGGCTCGTAGCTCGTCGCGAGCGTTGCTTCTGGATTTTGCGCGTTGCCCGCTTTCACGTCGACTAGACCACGATCGACCGTGAAGGCAAAGGGCTCCCCGTCGACGATGAGCTCGGCGTTCAAGCTCATGTCGGGGTTGACCACGCGCTGACAGGCAACGCGAAGCGTGACGGCAATTGTTCGCAGATTGCCCGGGCGCTTGATCTCCTCGTCAGGGGGAAACTCCGCTCCGAACATTGCCAGCTCGAAGAGAAGGTCAGCAGTTCGCGACCCAAGCTCGGTGAGCTCGTACACGTTCGTGCCGTACTCCGCGTCGCGCCGGCGTATCAGAGCATCGTCCTCCAGTTGTCGCAGCCGGTTGGTGAGCAGGTTCGACGCGATGCCGGGTAGGGTTTGGAGATCCGAGAACCGCGCAGGCCCTGCGTGGAGGTCGCGGAGGATGAGCAGGGTCCAGCGGTCGCCGACCCGGTCGAGGGCGCGGGCGATTGGGCAAAGGAGGCGATATCGGCGTGCCTGGGCCATCGCCCCCGTTTGTCCCACAGGCTTTCTTGATTTTCTAAAGTAACTCACTTGCCTTTTGATTGTAAGTACTTTATAAAATAAAGCACTAGGCGAAAACATCCATATTTCTAGGAGTCTTCAAATGTCCAATCCAAAACCCACCGTTCTCGTCACCTCGGGGGCCGGCAACACCGGCGGTCCCGTCACCCAGAATCTCCTTCAAGCTGGCTTTCCGGTCCGAGCGATGGTTCGTCGTGAAGACAAGCGCGCCCAGAAGCTGCGAGAGCTCGGCGCGGACGTCGTCGTAGGCAATCTATTCGACGTCCGCGACATGCGGGACGCGATGACCGGAGTACAGCGCGCGTACTTCGTGGCGCCCCACGGTCCAAACGGGCTTCATGCATCGATGGCGTTCGCGGTTGCCGCGGAGGAAGCCAAGCTCGAGACCGTCACCACGCTCAGCCAATGGTTGTCGCATCCGGGGCACCCCTCTCTAGCGACGCGTGAGCTCTGGCTCGCCGATCAAATCAGCCCATGGATGCCGAACGTCGACGTCGTGCAGATCACTCCTGGCTGGTTCGCGTGGACTTACTTCCTCGTGCTCGACGTGATCGCGCAGCTCGGCGTCTTCCCGATGGCACTGGGGCAAGGCCGAAACGCGCCACCATCGAACGAGGATATGGGCGCCGTTGTGGCCGCCACGCTTGTCGACCCAGCCCCCCATATCGGAAAGGCCTATCGTCCCACAGGTCCGAAGCTCCTCACGCCCGAAGAGATCGCTGCAACCTTCGCCAAGGTGCTCGGCCGCGACGTGAAGTACTCGCCCAGCTCCGTAGACATGTTTGTCAAAGCTGCCACGGTGGCGGGCTTCGCCGCGCACGATATTTCCCAAGTTCGTCTCTACCTCACCGACTACCAACAGGATGCGTTCGCATTGGGCGCGCCAACGAACGTGGTTCGCGAGCTCACCGGCCGCGATGCCGAGGAATTCGAGACGATTTGCAGGCGGTACGTGTCGGAGCGGCCCGAATCGATTCCGACTCTCGGCAACAAGATGGGCGCGCTTGGGCGTCTGCTGCGGGCCATGCTGATGCGCACCCCAGACATGGACGCCTTTGAGCGGGAGCAAAACCACCCGCCGCTCTCCGATGCAGTCTTCGCCGCGGACGCCCCCGAATGGCAACGCACCCATCAAAAAGGGGACAGTCCCCTTTTTGAAAGGGTTAACCCTTCAGAAAAGGGGACTGTCCCCTTTCTTCATCGCCAGGCGAAGAGGGGCTGGTCGTAGTCGGCCACGCGCGTGTCCCGACCGTGCATGGCGACCTCTCGGAACTGGAACACGACCGCGGCGGTCGGGGCGAAGATGTCTTGGCCGAGAATTCGCACCGAAAGCACCGGGCGATCGCTTTGTTCGATGTCGAAGAGCTTCGGGATGCCGGGTGCGTCGAGGCCTTTGATGGGGACGCGATACGCCTCGGCGACTTCGCGTGGATTCGGCCGGAGCACGACGTCCAGCCCGGCCCAGACGACGACCGGCGTGATTCGGAAACCGGACCGCGTCGGGTAGTCGTCGAGAAGGCCAAGCACGCGGTCGGGCTGACAGCGCAAGCCGACCTCTTCGTCCAACTCGCGTAAGGCCGCGCGGGCCGCATCTTCCCCCTCGTCGATGCGTCCACCGGGGAGCGCCCATTGGCCACTGTGATTGCGAAGGGTCGACACGCGACGTGTGATGACGAAGCAGGCTTCACCGACGGCATTCGCCACGATGGTCATCGCGACCGCCGCTGGGCGAAGGGAAGCATCGGGCGCGGCGGACCGATCGTGAGCACCGAGGTTTGCGGTGATCTGCTCGCGAAGTCTGTCGTCGGCCCTAAGCACCCGTCGGTTTCGTTCGGCGCAGTTGGTAGCGATTCGACGACACGGCGACGACCTGCCCGTTGGCGTCCTTGAGCTCGCAGTCCCAGTCGTAGTCGGCCTTGCCCTGCTCGTTGGCCTCGTCTTGGATCTTCGCTGCTTGCTCGGGGCTGAGTCGCACTTCCACCACGATGTCGGTCGTTGCAGGCTTGAGGAACTTGATCTCCATCCCCTTGATGAGCGGGAAGAACTGGCTCGCATCGAAGGTGGACAAGAAGATCGCGCCCCCGGGGAGCTCGGCCAGCGTGAACAGCGCACCTGCGTACATCGTACCGACGTGATTGATGTTCGGCTCGAGCGGCATCATCATCTTCACGTACCCAGGCTCGAGCTCGAGAACTTTGACGTCCGTCCGCCCGGCGAACGGAATCCCTTTCTCGATCGCAAACTTCAAATCCATCGAACGCATATAGCCGATGCGTCTAGCCAGCGCGACCGCGGGGTCGTATCTTCCCCGGCATGCAGGTGGTTCCAGTTCCATGTTTGAGCGACAACTATGCGTACCTGGTCATCCAGAACGGCCGGGCAGCCGTCGTCGACCCGTCTCAGGCCGACCCCGTGCTGAGGGCAATCGACCAGGCCCGGGTCAAGCTCAGCGAGATCTGGCTCACGCATCATCACTGGGATCACATCGGAGGGATTGAGCCGCTGATCGAAGAGTGTCCCATCGAACACGTTCGGGGCTCGAAGTACGACGCACAACAACAGCGCATCCCTCGGCAAACCGATGCCTTGTCCGACGGGGACTCCTTCGACTTCGGCGGCGCGTCCGTCGACATTCTCGAAATTCCCGGCCACACGCTTGGTGCCATCGCCTTCATCTCCGAAGGCAACCTCTTCAGCGGCGACACGCTCTTCCTCGCCGGCTGCGGTCGCGTCTTCGAAGGCACGATGGAGATGATGTCGCAGTCGTTGTCAAAGCTTCGCACGCTGCCCACCGACACCAAGGTCTGGTGCGGCCACGAGTACACGGTCAATAACCTTCGATTCGCGGCGACCGTCGAACCGAGCAATCCCGAGGTCGCCCGCGCGCTCGCCCAAGCGACCGCGACGCGCGGAGCAAAACGGTTCACCGTGCCCGGGCGGCTAGGACACGAGCTCGCGACCAATCCGTTTCTGCGTTTCGACGATCCGGCCGTTGCCGCCGGAAGAGATCCGGTCGCTTCGTTCACCGCGCTTCGTGAAGCCAAGGACGAGTTCTGATCATGACCGCTTCGAACGAGCCAAGAGCCCGTTGGACCCGGGACGAACAAGGAATCCCGCAGATCGTGGCCGACGACATCAGCGGGCTGCACTGGGGCATGGGGTACTGCCACGCGATGGACCGCGGCTTGCAGATGCTGATCATGCGGGTTCTCGGCCAAGGCCGTGCGGCGGAGCTGCTCGATGGAAGCGACGAAATGGTGGAGGTCGACCGGTTTTTTCGGCGCATGAACTGGAGTGGCGGGACCGCCAAGGCGGCAAACACACTCAGCCCCGAGGCCCGCGCCGCATGCGAGGCCTATCGTGACGGGGCCAACGCCCGGTTTTCCGAATCGATGCCCTGGGAGCTCAAGCTCGTGAGGGTCCGGCCTGAGCCCTGGACGATTGAAGACAGCCTGCTGCTCTCTCGCATGGCCGGATTTCTCACCCTTGCTCAGTCACAGGGAGAGGCCGAGCGGCTCTTCGTCGAGATGGTCCAAGCCGGCATCGACGACGCGCACCTCGAAGCGTTGTTCCCGGGAAGCACGCAAGGGCTGGACCGCGCCATGCTCTCCCAGGTCGAGCTCGGCGACCGAATGGTTCCGGAAGCTGGGAAGTGGGGAGTCGCCGCACCGCGGATGATGGCTTCGAACAACTGGTGCGTGTCGGGCGCGCGAACGGCGTCCGGGGCGGCGATGCTGGGCAACGACCCGCACCTCGAAACGAACCGGCTTCCCAATGTATGGGTCGAACAGAGCTTCCGTTGGCCCGATGGCTACGCGCTTCTCATGACCATGCCCGGTTTGCCCGCACCGCTGGTCGGCCGCAACGAGCACCTATCCTGGGGCGCGACCTATACCTTCATGGATTCGATCGATTCCTGGGTTGAAGAGTGCCGCGACGGAAAGTTTCGCCGTGCCGATGCCTGGGTCGACTTCGATCGGCGCGTCGAGACCATCAAGCGAAAGAAGGGCGAGGCCGTCGTCGAGACCTTTTGGGAAAACCAGCACGGCGTCCTCGACGGGGACGCGATGCGGGCAGGGCACCGGCTCGCATCGCGGTGGACAGGCGCCGATGGCGGGTCGCAGTCGATCAACGCCTTGATTCCGATGTGGACGGCCCGAACCGTGACTGAGGGGATGGCGGCTTTCGCGGACGTCGAGTCGTCCTTCAACTGGGTCTTCGCGGACAGCGCAGGTGACAT
>CAMYMX010000188.1 GCA_947259605.1 uncultured Polyangiaceae bacterium
CACGGAGTGCGTGAACACGGCGACCGACCCGCGTTTCTGCGGCGATTGCGCCGTGGGCTGCCCGATCGGATTCGTTTGCAAATCGGGTAGCTGTCTCGATCCAGGCGATTGCCGGACCAATGACGCAGGCTGCAGCGGCTTCACGTACTGCGACGTAGAAACCGGCGACTGCCTGCGCGGGTGCACAATCGACGACCAGTGCGTGCGCGACCACGAGGTCTGCGACGTACAGACACACGCCTGCGTTTGCGAGCCCGATTTCAAGCGTTGTGCTTTCGAGTGCGTCGATACCCAGGCAGACCCCCGTTTCTGCGGCGATTGCTCGACTTCGTGTCCCCTCGGCGAGGTTTGTGAGATGGGCGAATGCCTCGACCCGGGCGATTGCCGGACAAGCGAGGTGGGGTGCACCGGCTTCACCTATTGCGACGCCGCGACGGGAGACTGCCTTCGCGGTTGCGAGCGTGACCAGCAGTGCACGGGCGAGAACCGAGTTTGTGACACGGCTGTGCATGACTGTGTTTGTGATCTCGGGTTCCACGCATGTGGCGGAACCTGTGTCTCCGACTTGGATGTGAACAGCTGCGGGGACTCGTGTACGCCTTGCCCGCGCCCGTCAGGCTCGACGGCAACATGCGAGGTGGGTATCTGCGGTTTCGTTTGCGACGGTGGCCTTGCACAATGTGGGTCCGAGTGCGTCGATACTCAGACCGATCCGCGTTTCTGCGGAGCTTGCACCACGTCCTGCCCGCCCGGCGATGAATGCAAAGCGGGTCAGTGTTTCGATCCGGGCGATTGCCGCGCCAATGGGATCGGGTGCGCCGGGTTCACCTACTGCGACAATACCACGGGCAACTGCTTGCCTGGGTGCGACATGGATGCGCAATGCAGTTCGCAGAACGAGATTTGCGACCTCAACATGCATGCGTGCGTGTGCGCCGAAGGATTCCACCGGTGCGGAGGCGTCTGCGTCTCCGATCAGGATACCGCGAGCTGTGGAACCTTGTGCGCGCCGTGCCCGTCGCCACCGAGCTCGACGGCGACCTGCAAGGCGGGCGTGTGCGAGTTCGTCTGCAGCGACGGCTTCGAGAAGTGTGGAACCGCGTGTTGTTCGACCGGCTGTCCTGCAGGCCAAGTGCTCTTCGAAGGCGCCTGTGCAACCTCGCATGTGCGAACGGTGGATGACCGGGGAGAAAATGGGCAGTACAGCTCCATCGCACTCGATGCGGCCGGGCGGCCACGCATCGCATATCACGCGCGCAGCGGCCGGAGCCTTCGCTACAGCGCCCTGTTGGCGGAAGGCCTGTGGTCGTACGAAATAGTCGATAACTCCGGGGACGTGGGGGGATACGCCTCGGTTGCGATGGATCCCGTCGGTAAGCCGTGGATCGCCTACTATGTTGCACATGACAAGGTCCCGAGGGTCGCGACGAGAGAGGCCGGTGGAGCTTGGATCACGACGTCCATCGGCCCTGCAGACGACGTAGGCGAGTACACTTCGCTGGCCTTCGACCCGGCGGGCACCCCGCACGTCGCCTACTACGACGAAGGCAACAAGGATCTCCTCTTCGCGACGCGGCTCCCAACCGGCGTGTGGCTGGCGCAGATCGTCGACAGCGAAGGAAACGTCGGAAAGCACGCATCCCTCGCGTTCGATGCGAGCGGCGTGGCACACATCGCCTACTACGACGAAGGCAACAAGGATTTGCTACTCGCCACGCAGGAAGACGGCGAGTGGAGCGTCGAGATCATCGACGGACAACTCAATGTAGGAGAGTACGCGTCACTCGTGTTCGACGCCGCCGGCAATGCGCACGTCAGCTACTACGACAAGACCAATGAAGACCTCAAGCTCGCGACGCGCCGAACCGATGCTTCGTGGACCGCGGAAACCGTCGACAGCGTCGGGGAGGTCGGGCGTTACACGTCGCTCGCCTTCGACACTTCGGGCACGGCGCACATCAGCTATGAAGACGAGAGCAATCACGACCTCAAACATGCCGTGCGTGAACACGGAGGCGCATGGGTGCTCGAAACGGTCGACGGCACTGAAGACGTTGGCGAATTCACATCGATCGCAGTCGACACCGAAGGTCACGCGCACATCAGCTACTACGACTGGGACAATAAGAATCTCAAGTACGCAATCGTTGCGGCCCCCGAGTGACCCCCTGACCGCCTCCAACAACTGCCCCTGGTTGAGGTCTTGGGAAACAACCCTGTTAGCCCATCGAGCTCATGCTGAGAGCCGAATTTCGCCATACCAGCTTATTATGTCCAGTTGCGGCACACTTTGTAGCGCGTTGGGATCGCCCATCTGCACGTCCGCTCCATCTCCTTGAATCTCACAACTTCTTTCGTTCGCTAGAACGGCCTCGGTCCAGCTCTCGCAGAGGGCGAATCGCGCGGGCATCGCGGTGGACCGCGCGGCTCGCGACGAAATGCCGTAGTTGCCTGGATCGGCGCGAAACTCGATGCCTTCGTCGCTTACGGTTTGGCTGTGTGACAGGAGCTCTTCAAAACCCCTCCCTTCGACGATTGTGCCCAGGCAATCGAGAGGACCGAGGGACGTGTTGAGAAGGGTGTGCCCCTCGCCCGCCAAGGCGGCCTCGGAAACCGGTAGCTTCCGATTGGCTAGCTCCCGAACGTGCGCATTCAAATCATCGAGGACGGCCTTGAGTCTCGCGACGTTGGCGGCGGTTCTCCGATGAACGATATCGACGTCCTCAGTGGTGATCGGTGCTCCGTGGAGCACGGCTGCGGCACCACCGACAACGATGAACTCCACCCCCGCATCGGAGAGCCGCCGCAATAGCTTGCCGACGTCAGCCGTCATCCCGCTTGGCGTCCCTCAATGCTTCGAGCGAAACGGCAGAGGCCGTCGCGGCGCGGAGGCTGTCCCTCCTCAGAACCCCATCCGTCTTACAATCGTTGACGTTTCCGCGCTTCGGGGCAAGCTCGCCGACCCCGATGATTGACTTGCTGTACGCCCTACTCGCGACCGCTAGATCGAGCCTGAGGTCGCAGCGCGAACTCGCTCTGGAAAACCTCGCCTTGCGACAACAGCTGGCCGTTCTGAAGCACGCGACCAAACGCCCCAACCTGACCAACGCGGACCGCGCGTTCTGGGCCCTGCTCTCACGTTCGTGGCCTGAATGGCGGAGCGCTCTCATCCTCGTGAAGCCTGAGACCGTGATCGGCTGGCATCGCAAGAGCTTCAAGGTCTACTGGAGCTGGAAGAGCCGAAACCGAGGCGGTCGTCCGCCGATCGATGCGGAGATCCGAACACTCATCCGTCGAATGGCCCGCGAGAACCCGACGTGGGGAGCGACTCGAATTCATGGCGAGCTGCTCAAGCTCGGCTTCGAGCTCGGAGAAGCCACGGTGTCGAGGTACATGCCGCTCCGGCGAAAGCCGCCTTCGCAGACCTGGCGTGCGTTCCTGCGGAACCACACCAACGACCTCGTTTCCATCGACTTCTTCGTGGTGCCCACGGCCACGTTTCGAATCCTGTACGTGTTCCTCGTGCTCGAGCACGATCGCCGACGCATCGTGCACTTCAACGTTACCGAGGGCCCCTCTGCGCGATGGACAGGTCAGCAGTTGGTCAACGCCTTCCCCTACGGCGCGGCCTTCGTTCGTCGAGTGCGTGCGATGGGAATCGAACAGGTCCTCACCCCGCCGCGCTCCCCATGGCAGAATCCGTACTGCGAGCGCGTGATCGGGACCCTTCGGCGGGACTGCCTCGACCACGTCATCGTCCTCGGAGAGCCGCACTTGCGGCGTATCCTCCGGAAGTACCTTCAGTACTATCACGGATCCCGAACCCACCTCGCGCTCGACAAGGATGCCCCTGAACCACGCGAGCGCGAGGCCACCGATGGAGGGAAGGTCGTTGCCCTCCCGATGGTCGGCGGGCTGCATCATCGCTACACGCGACGCGCAGCTTAGGCAAGAGCCTGGCTCTCACATGGCGTCGAGTATGAGCCGCGCGCACCGCACGGCCGAAGGCGGATGCCGCGCTCGACTCGCGTGCGTCGAGCCGTCGGCGCGCGCGCGAGGGGGCGACATCTGGCCGCATGACCACTCTCGCAACCATCGCGAGCAAGCATCTCGCGGCGGACAACGTTTTGAGGAACGACAACGCAACTGCATCGACTCTTGCGTCTCAGTCCGTCAGTTGTTGAGCGCACCTTCGTCAATCCACTTACTGAGAATCACGACGAAACCAGCGTCGTCCGGACCGTTGTGGTGATTAGCCTCGAGCTGCGGGACCAGGAGAGCGTCGGGTTTCTGAGCGGTCGAGTCGAACGGAACCACCAGCGGGCCGTTCTCGCCGCCCGCCCTGATGGCGGCCCAGCTGTCGAGGTCCACGCCCTTGGGGCCGCCACCACTGTGGCAGCCCACGCAGTTCGCCAGGCCAGGCTCGAAATAGGGCTGGATGTCCGCGGCGAACGAGATGCCGGCCATACCGCCGCCACCGCCCATGCCGCCTTCACCGGCCGAGCCGCCCATGCCGCCTTCACCGGCCGAGCCGCCCATGCCGCCTTCACCGGCCGAGCCGCCCGTGCCGCCTTCACCGGCCGAGCCGCCCATGCCGCCTTCACCGGCCGAGCCGCCCATGCCGCCTTCACCGGCCGAGCCGCCCGTGCCGCCTTCACCGGCCGAGCCGCCCGTGCCGCCTTCACCGGCCGAGCCGCCCGTGCCGCCACTACCGGCCATACCACCACTACCGCCCACGGGGGGGGCGCTCGGGCCGTCGTCGCCGCAACCGACGTCGGCCCAAACGCAGCGGGCATCGGCAGATTGCCCTGTGGTTTCCTGAGGTGACGCCCGCCGACGGCACCTGCGAAACCGTCACCGCAATGCCGCTAAGCTCCTGAGATCACGGAGCCCCTCGTCGGCATGGCATTCGCTTCCATCGACGGGGCATGACCCGACCTCGATGTATCCGTACTTTCCGCTGTGAGGACATTCGATGTCGACCTTGCAATCACACCCGTAGTCACAGTCGCAACCGTCGCCGGAATCGCCATCATCGCAATACCCGTCGCTATCACTGTCACTATCGTCATCCCCGTCATCACAGGAGCAGTGGCAGTCGTCGCCACCGGTGCCGCCCATGCCCCCGGCACCAGCCGAGGCGCCCGGCTCGTCGCTCTCATGCGCGATCCTGCGTCCCCCGGAGTTTCATCACGAGCAGTGAACCCTCACCGTCGCCGGCGAGGATTCGGGTTTCTCCTCCACAGAGCGCCGACTCGCGACCAAATAGCTCGAGCTCGAGCGCGTTCGTCTCGAGGTCGAGTCCTCCGGCCCTGTCGCCGGAGCCATGACAGCCGGCGTCGATGCAACCTGGCTGAAAGACCTGGCTGGATACCTGCTCTAGATCGGTCGGACACGGGGGACCGGGGAGCAGCCTTGGTCCGCCCGGGTTCCCGTCGTCGCTGCACGCCCCCACCGCAAGCGCGCACGTGATCACCACTGCCAGTCGCATCGTCCCCATCCCCAGCTTGAATTATGCCAGCCGAAGAGAGTGCCCACCAAACCGGCTCGGCGCCGTGGACTCAAGCGCTCTCTTTCACTTTCGCAAAGTTTTTGTGCGCTTGGGGTGCTGGAGGCGCCTTGCGCTTGGCCGGCGCGTCCGGCTTGGTCTTCGCCTGGTCCTTATCGGGGGTGTTGCTTTCGTCGGTCCTGGCGTCGGTCTCCGCGGGCGCAGCCGCATATCCCTGAGCTCGCGCGATCTTTGGAACGATCACGTTGGTCCAGATGTGCGCGAGCGGAACATGCTCCACCAGCACCGTCGACGGCGCCTGGGTGAGCAACTCGACGTCGGTGAACGGTGCCCCGCCACGGCCGGCCTCGAGCGCGCCGATGATGATGTTGCCCAGGGCTTCGCGCGGCAGCACCTCAACGAAGCGTTCGACAGTGACGCCTTCGACGATGTCCTGGTGGGTGAGCAATTTGTCCTCGAGCGCCCGGTCGAGCATGAACGCGAGGTGTGCCTTGGCGCGCTCGAGCACGGCCATATCGGTGCCCGTGGATTCCCAGAACTCGTCGTCGATGACGAATTTCCAGATCGCCTGGTTGTCGAGATGGCGAACGCGATCGTCGGGGTCGAAGAGACTGACGACCGTCGCGGGGTCGACTTCACCCTCGTCGAGAGCGATGAGCAGGTCCTCGCCCGATGAAGCGACGGATTTCTTGATCGCGATCTTGAACTTCACCCCGGTCGCGGTGGTCAGGATCTTGGCGCGCAAGCTGGCGCGATCCTTGAGGCCCTCCATGATCGCGCCAGGCGGAAAGTGGCGGATGAAATCTTCTGCGGTCAGCCGACCGATGTCGAGCGCGTGACACATGGCGTGGGCCAAAAAGCGCCGTCGGCCCTCATGGAGCTTGGACTTGAACGCCGAGATCTTTTCGCTCTCAAGCCAGGTCTGTTCCGCTATTTCCTCTGTCATCCAAGCCTCCTCGGCCGACAATCGCGACGCTCTGTGCTGACTTCACAGGTTAGCAGGAACCTCACATAATTGACATAAAAGTTCTTTAATACTGTAACTTCATGTTCATGGTCGTCCGGGGGCATGGCCAGAACAAAGGAAAACAAACGGCCTGTCCGCGTGGCGACGCAAGCGAGGTGACAAGCTAGTGAGGCTCTTCGTGCCCAGCGCCTGCGCGTCCTCTTAAGATGGGATGATGCAGTACGACCGGAAAATTATTCTTTCACTTGGTCTCCTGTTGTCGTTTGCCACCTCGGCTTGCAGCAGCGGTGGTAGCGACCCGCGCAGCGGGGATGGCGGTGTCGACTTCGTCGACGGGGCGACACCTCCCTGCG
>CAMYMX010000189.1 GCA_947259605.1 uncultured Polyangiaceae bacterium
GAAAAAAACGTCTCGAATCTAGGTTTGGAGCGCGTACACTTCCCGACATGTTTTCGCGCTTAGCTTCGTCGTCGTGGCGGTCTTCGGTGTTGGCAGAGCTGCGATTTGGGCCGAAAGCGCTGAAGGAAACCGTGCCCTGGTTGCTCCGCACGCGACTGCGCCAAATCGACAGTCTTCTTCACGTTGCGCTGAAGAACGCGCAAGAAGCGCCGCATGACCTTGCGTACGAAATGGAGCACGAACATCTGACTTGGTCCGAGCTGGCGAACACGAGCTCACGCGTCGCGCACGTCATGGCGGCCGCCGGCGTCAAACCCGGAGACGTGGTCGCGCTTTTCGCAGAGAACTCGCCCTTCTACATCGCGTCGGTGCTCGGAATTTCGCGGGTCGGCGCCACGGCGGCCTTGCTGAACACCAATCTTGGCGGGCGCCCGCTTTCCCATGCGGTCGAGGTGTCGAAAGCGAAGGTGGTGCTCGTGAGCCACACCCTGGAGCCGGGGCTGCGCGATTGCGAAGATCTGTGCGCGTCGCTCGACCGCATCCTCGTGTTCGATGAGAATCCCTATGCAGGTCTTCTTGGCGACACGCCGGCCACGGCCTACCCCCCTGCCCCAGTCAAGGCAGAGGACGATTTCGTCTACATCTACACGTCCGGAACGACAGGTCTGCCCAAGCCATGCCGTGTCTCACACGCTCGGGCAATCCTCGCCGGTGCAGGTTTCGGGCCGCTGATGTACGGTTTTCGCCCGGGCGACAAGCTCTACTGCGTGCTTCCGCTCTATCATGCGAACGGGCTTCTCCTGGGCGCGTCGGCAGCGATGATTGCCCGCATCCCGATGGCGATGCGCCGCTCGTTCAGCGCGAGCGCGTTTTGGGAGGACGTTCATCGCTACAAGGCGACGGCGATTCTCTACATTGGGGAGCTGTGTCGCTACCTCGTCAACTCGCCACCGCATCCGAAGGAGCTGCCGAACCCCGTGCGCGTCGCCGTCGGCAACGGGCTTCGCCCCGACATCTGGCCGAGGTTCCAAGCGCGATTCGGCATCGAGAGCATCCGGGAATTCTATGGCGCAACGGAAGCTCCAGGCTTCATCGCCAACATCAGCGGGCGCGAAGGGTCGGTGGGCCGCGTCCCACTCGGAGGGCTCGCCGGCTGGCTGCGGATTGTCCAGTACGACGTCGACCTCGACCAACACCTTCGTGACGCAAAGGGCTTCTTCATTCCGTGCGGCAATGATGAAGCCGGAGAGCTGCTGATCCGTGTGCCGAGAGTCTCGACAGGCGGGCTCGAGTACCGGGGCTACACCGACGAATCGGCGACACAAAAGAAGCTGCTCCACGACGTGTTCAAAAAAGGCGACCAGTACTTCCGCTCGGGTGACCTCCTCCGTCGCGATGCCGACGGCTTCTACTACTTCGTTGACCGAATCGGCGACACCTTTCGATGGAAAGGCGAGAACGTATCCACGGCCGAGGTCGCAGACGTCATCACGCACAATGACGGCATCGACGAAGCGACCGTGATCGGGGTGCCAGTTCCAAACATGGATGGCCAAGCAGGACTCGTCGCGGTGGTTCCCTCGGGTGAGTTCGACCCGCACCGGTTTTGGGATGCCGTTTCGGAGCTACCACCCTATGCGCAACCGCGATTCGTCCGTGTCATGGGCGGCCTGGCGAAAACCGGGACCTTAAAAATTCAAAAGAATGACCTCAAGAAAGAAGGCGTCGACCCCGCTGCGGTCGGCGACCCGCTCTACGTTCGCACCCCGACCGGCTATGAGCCCCTCACCGTGGAACGCTGGGCCGATGTCAAAGAGGGGCGCTTGAAGCTGTGATGCCGAGGATGACCGCCAACGAGATCGCGAGCTTCATGCAGAAGGCTTTTCCGCAAGCGCGCATGCCGGTCGAAATCGAAGAGCTGCGCGACGGGTTTCTGCGAATCCGAGTTCCGGTAACCGATCGCCACCTGCGTCCGGGCGGCACGGTTTCGGGCCCGGTCCTCATGACGATCGCTGATACCGCCATGTACTACCTCGTGCTCGGCGCGATCGGCCCTGTTGCCCTCGCCCTCACCACCAATCTGAATATCAACTTCCTTCGTGCGCCGAAGCCAGCTGACGTGATCGCGGAGGCCGAAATGCTCAAGCTCGGCAGTCGGCTCGCTGTGGGCCAAGTGACGATCTACTCCGCGGGAAGCGACGACCCGGTCGCGCATGCAACCGTAACCTACTCGATCCCGCCCGACGCTAAACGCTCCCCAAAGCCTTCCGAATGAGAGCGAGGTCCTCGGGCGCGTAGTCGAGCTGAAGCGCGGCCCGGTGTGCCTCTTCCGACATTTTCTTCCAGGTCTTCTGCACGATGGGGATGAGCTTTTCCTCGACATGCTTCGGCGCGAAGTCATGAAAGTAGTGCTCCAGAAACACGAGACAGATGACATCTTCGAGCAGCTGGACGTCTGGGTCGGTTTTCAATCCACGCTTCCGGAGCAGCGTCTTCACGCGCTCGACTGCTTTGGGATCGTAGCCGACGCGCTCCATGATCGCGCCCGCGATTTCGCCATGTCGTTTATAGAGATCGGTCCGCCACTTGAGGTACCCGGCCCTGCCCTCTGGATAGCTATCCCGCGGCACTTCCCAACGCCGTATGTGCTGGGCGCGTGCCGCGAGCTGGACGGTTTCGGGGGCGCCCGGGGCATAGGCCGCGAGGCGGGCGGACATCCGTTGGCCATAGATGAGCTCCTTGGGAACGAGCTGACCGCCGACCGATTCCGCGCTTGGGTCGTCGGCGTTGGCGGCGTCAAACCCGCTCAGTGCATCTTCGAGGCGCGACATTCCAACAGCGTACCACGCCGACACCGACGCTGACGCTGGCACACCGTGACACCGTCAGCGATTGCCCTATACACTGCTGACCGATGTCTCCGTTCCGCCGACGAACCCATGGCCTCCGCCGCGAGCGCATGCAGGCTTCCCCGCGCTTCTTCGACGGGTTCTTTCGCAACACCTCCGGGGTCGGCCTCAGTCTCAAGAAGGGCGCGACGTTCCCGATGATGCGGGAGTTCCTCTTCCGCGGTCGCCGTCGCGTTCCCGTCGCGCCGCTGCCATCGGTGAGCCCCCTCGACGCCTGGGCGAAGCCTGCAGAGACGGGCCTGCGGTCAACTTGGCTCGGCCATTCGACCCTGCTTCTCGAGATCGACGGCGTCCGCGTGCTCACCGATCCGGTCTGGAGTCGGCGCGTGTCTCCAAGCCGCTTCGTCGGCCCAAAACGCTTTCAACCGGTCCCGGTCCCGATCTCTCAACTCCCGCCGCTCGACGCGGTGATCATTTCGCACGACCACTACGACCATCTCGACTACCCGAGCATCGCAGAGTTGATTCGACAAGACGTCCCTTTCTACACGTCACTTGGCGTCGGCGCGCATCTCGAGGCCTGGGGCGTGCCACCGGAGCGAATCATCGAGCTCGATTGGTGGGAGAGCGCCAAGCTGCCGGATGCCGACTTCCGCATCACAGCGGCGCCTTCGCAACACTTCTCCGGGCGTGCAGCAGCCGATCGCAACCGAACCCTCTGGTCGTCCTTTGCGCTTCGCGGCCCGCGTCACGCTGCGTTCTTCAGTGGCGACACCGGCCTCACCCCCGAGTACGAAGAAATCGCCCGCCGGCTAGGCCCGTTCGACCTCGTGATGCTCGAAGTTGGCGCCTTCCATCCGGCCTGGGGCCACATCCACCTCGGCCCCGACAACGCGCTCGAGGCCTTGAAGCTCCTCGGAGGTGGAAGCTTCTTACCGGTTCACTGGGGCACATTCGACCTCGCGATTCACGACTGGGACCAACCTGCGGAACGATTGGTCGAGATTGCTCCGAGCCTGGATACGCACTTGCTGATGCCGATGATCGGCGCCGCGATAGAGCCCGCACGAGTAGAAGGGGTCGAAACTTGGTGGCGCGCCATCTCCGCGCTCGAGCGACCTGAGCCCCTCGGACACACCGAACAAGACCCCGCACAGCTCATGCCGATCGGCGACCCGATCGATTGAGGCGCGGGCCCTCTCTACGCTTACCCTTCGTTGGCTGCGCGACGCGCCGCGGCGCAAACCGAGGCCACGGAGGATCCGCCGAACACCATCTGAATGCCGGCAAGCGTGCCAACCGCCCAGACTCCCGAGACTGGGAACTGGCGCCAAATCATGATCCCAAGGGCGAGCGACACGACGCCGCTGAACAACGACCAGCCCCAGCCTTTGATTGGACGGAGGCGAAACGCCCAGAAGCTCTGGAAGACGCCGTCGACGACAAAATAGACGGCCAAGACGAGGGTCAGCGTTGCCAGTGCCATCGCAGGGCGAGCCAACATGTAACCACCAATCACGATCGAGAGCAGACCCAACAAGGAGACCAGCAGCCCGTGGCCAAACGAGCCCATCCGGAACGCGAGGAAGAGCCTCGAGACGCCTGAGGCGACGATGAGTACGCCTACGGCAATCGCGATGGAGAGCCCTGCAACGAGTGGAGAGAGCAACGCCAGGATGCCGGCGACGACGACGATCACCCCTACCGCCATCCCGACGCCAGCGTGTCGCTTGATCGAGCTCAACATCTCTTCGTCGACTTCTTGAATTCCGTTTGTCATTCGCTTCCTCCAAGCCTGCCATTGGAGCGCAAGCGACCCGGGATGGCAAGGGTCGATCGCTGCGTGAGGCAGCTCAGTCGGCCGCGCCCAGCAACACGTGCAAGAGCGCGAACGTGAGAAGCCCTGCCAAGAACGCCCAAAACTTGTTGTTCCGGGATACTGGGAACACCCCGTTGGCGGTGTGAAACATCATGAAGCCGGCGAGTGAGGCCGTGACAAGATCAATCACCGCGGGGTGCGGACGTCGAACGAGGTTTAGGCCATAGCCGATTGCCACGCCTGCAAGCAGTACCCAACGTCCCCATTTGATGAAGCGCTCGCCATATTCATCCTGCATTTCCAGGTCGGTGTTCAGCACATCGAGCGCAAGCGACAGAGCGAATACCAGAGTCAGGATGGGTGTCGGGGGAAGGTTGAGACCGAGCGTGAAAATCAGCAGCCCATCGTAAACGAAGAACACCGATAGATAGGCATGATACTTGGTTGGGTGCGCATGTTTGGGCGGTTGGAACATCACGTCCAAGCCGTAGAACGCGACGAAGCCGAGCAAGGCGACGAAATAGATTCGCGGGCCCACGACCGCGTCGGCAGCGTCGAGGCTTGGGATGAGATGGAGGAACACATAGGCGACGGAGAGCCCTCCGCCGAAGGCCTGCTGCCGTTCGGGGTATTTGACGAGCCCCTTGACCCGCGGCGCGACGATGTGCGCCGCGCAGAGAATGAGCGCGACTAGAAGAATTTCCCACTGCTCCGACCACGAACTCAACGACACCCGACGCTCCCCTCACCGTCCATCTGTCCCAACGCGAGCTTCGCGGACACTAGTTCAAAATGCGCATTCTCGGACTCTGATCGGCTCAATGTGCTGCACTAGGAATCTTCTCCTTGCATTCTCCCTACCATTTGGTAGGCATTTGACGACCAGTTGGTAGAGAGAATGGACGTACGCCATCAGATCCTGACCCATGCCACGCGGCTGTTCGCGGAGCAGGGCTACGACGGGACTTCGGTTCAGGAAATTGCCGATGCGGTGGGGATTCGAAAGCCGAGCCTCCTCTACCACTTCAGGTCGAAAGATGCGCTTCGCGAAAACGTACTCGCAGAAATGCTCGCGCACTGGAACGCAGTGTTGCCGGGCCTTCTATTGAAGGCGTCCACCGAAGAGCGTTTCGACGCGACGATGCGGGCGCTGAGCGAGTTCTTCATCGAGGATCCGGATCGCGCGCGTCTCTTCCTACGCGAAACCCTCGACCGGCCGGAGCAGATGCAAGGGATGCTCGCTCGGTTCGTGCAACCCTGGGTCGAGCTCCTAGGCGGGCAGCTCGAGCGCGCGAAGCGACAAGGCTTGGTCCGACCCGACGTCGACCCGCAAGCGTACGCGGTCGAGGTGATCACGATGGCCGTGGCGGGAACCGCGGTCATCGACACGCTGCAAACGATTCTGCCGGATGATCCGGCCCGAGGAAACACGCGAACGCGTCACGCACGTGAGTTGATCCGCGTCGCGCGATCGAGCCTCTACACCGAGAACGAAGGCGACAACTGAGCATGGCTAATTTCTTCAAAGACAACGACGATCTTCAATACTATTTCGACAAGGGCGTCGACTGGGACTCGCTCGCGCAAATCACCGAACATGACTTCGCCGATGGGGACGGAGAAGGCTTTCGGAACACCGAGGAGGCGGTCGAGTTCTACCGCGACATCATCGAGATGTTCGGGCAATTCACCGCCGAAGAGATCAAGCCCTACGAGAGAGAAATCGACGAGAAAGGCGTCGATTTCGTCGACGGCGAGGTGGTCTTCCCCGAGCGGCTCGCCGGAATCTTTGAGAGGATCAACGAGCTCGACCTTCATGGTCTGCCGATCCCGCGTGAGCTTGGCGGGATGAACGCGCCGATGATGCTGTACTTCATGAACAGCGAGTTGATGGCGCGAGCCGACGTCTCCGCGATGGCGCACCATGGGTTTCACGCGGGTATGGCTATGGCAGCGATCGTTTTCTCTGCGCTCGAAGGAAGCTCGGAGATCGATCCAGTGACCGGCGGAATCAACGAAACCCGCTGGCGGAAGATGGTCGAAGAAATCGTGGCTGGCGAAGCCTGGGGGTGCATGGACATCACGGAGCCCGACGCCGGGTCCGACATGGGAGCACTGCGGGCGACGGGTGAGCAGGACGCCGACGGAAACTGGTAT
>CAMYMX010000190.1 GCA_947259605.1 uncultured Polyangiaceae bacterium
GCGAAGGTGCCGACGGTGATCACGAGGACGACCAGCACCTTCACCAGGGAGGAGACGACCAGAAACGTCGTGGTCATTGAGCCGCCTCCGCCGCGTCCACGAGGCCCCGACGCAGGCTTTCCAGGCTCTCGAAGCCGACTTCCTTGCCGAGCTGACGAGCGAGATCCGAAATCGTCTTCCAGGCGGGCTCGACGCCTGCCGGCGCGGGCAGCACCGGCCCAAAGGACTGCGACATGCCCTTGGCGTTCACGAAGCTGCCGTCGATCTCGAAGGTGTCTGCCACAGGAATGGCGACCGAGGCCACGGCCGGCAGTGCGCCCACGTGGCTCGTGAGCGAGACGACCGCGTCCAAGGCAAGCAGCGGCGCGAGCTCTTCGAGCGTTTGTTCCGTTGCCCAGCCGAGTGCGAGCACCGCCTGCACCGAGCCGGATTGAACATCGGCCAGCAGGTCGGCGACCGACTTCAACGCGGTTCCAGCTGCAGCCATGATCGCGCCGGCGCGATTCGGGTTCTGGTCCTCGCTGCGAAGAATGTCGTCACCTTCCCACTTTGGCAGCGCCGCCAGGTAGAGCCGCTCGGCGCCCAAGGCGGAGGCGAGCTTGGCTAGAGCAAGGTTGTCCTCGGTGCTGTGCTGAGCGCTGAGAACGACCGCGAGCTTGGCCCCATCGACGCCCTTGAGTTTCTCGGCCCCGAAAATCAGCGCTTCGTCTTCTCCGACCGGCATGCGCGCATCGCCGCGGCCCACGGTCGGCATCAGCAGTCGGTCCGTATCGTGGCGCGTGTAGGTCATCATCCCGTCGTCGCACATCCAGAATTTGTTCACGTCGGCGTTGTCGCGCGGACGCAGGCGGTAGATTTTACCGTTGCGGGGGTCGTAGTCGGCGTGGCTGTTGCAGCCGGTTGCGCATCCAGTGCAGACGCTCGGCGCCGACTTGAGGAACCAAACCCTCGCCTTGAACCGAAAATCTTGGCTCGTCAGCGCGCCAACCGGACAGACGTGCTCCGTCATCAGCGTGTACTTGTGGTCGAGCTCTCTGCCCGGCGCGAGTATGATTTCATTTCGGTTGCCGCGCTCGCGCATGTCGAGGACGTGATCCTTGGCGACTTCGTCGCAGACACGGATGCAGCGCGTGCACATGATGCAACGCTCGGCGTCATAAACGATGGTGGGTCCGAAACGAACGCCTTTTGGCTTGTGAACCGGCTCGGTGAGCTTGCGCTTCAGCGTGCCCTGGTGCTCGTAGTAGTAATCTTGGAGCTTGCACTCGCCGGCCTGGTCGCAAATGGGGCAATCGACCGGGTGATTGAGTAGCAAAAACTCTTGCACGGAAGCCTGTGCGGTCTTGACCTCGTCGTTGGTAGACGAAATCACCATGCCGTCGGCGGCCTCGAGCTGACAGGCGGGCTGAAGCTTCGGCTTGGTAGCGGGGACGTATTCGCCCTTGGCTTCGTCGAATACGAGCTGCGGCATCGCCATCTGGCGGCCGCTCTCGATGTGAACCAGGCACATTCTGCAGTTCGCGGCGATCGAAAGACCGGGGTGCCAGCAGTAGTGCGGGATTTCGATACCCTCTCGCCAGGCCGCCTGCATGACGGTCTCTCCAGGCTCGAAGCCAATCTCTTTGCCATCAAGTGTAAACTTAGGCATTTGCAGCGCTCGCATTCTCAGATGACCGGGATTTGCCGCAGATGCCGAGCGCGCCCGGAGCGAGGGACTGAGGAATAGCGGAAGCTATTTCGCAGGGAGTGAGCGAGGACGAAAGCCGGCAGGTGTGGTGAAGCCCGGTCATCTGTCGCACTCCCCACCGATCATGTTGACCGATCCGAACGTTGGAATGATGTCGGCGATCATTCCGCCGAGGAGCATTTCGCGAGACGCCGCGAGGTTGTACCAGCACGGCGGGCGGACGCGCACCCTGTAGGGTGTGCCGCTTCCGTCCGAGACGATGTGGAAGCCGAGCTCGCCGTTGCCGCCTTCGGTGAAGCTGTAGACTTCGCCCTTCGGCGTTTGCAGCCCTTCCATCACGAGCTTGAAGTGGGCGATGGTGGCTTCGATCGTTGTGTAGACAGCATTTTTTTCGGGGTAGACGATGCGCGGATCATCCACGTTGATCGGGCCATCGTCGGGCATCTGCTCGATCGCCTGCTCGATGATGCGAACCGACTGCCGAATCTCTTCGAGGCGGACCATGAACCGGTCCCAGTTGTCGCCGTCCTCGCCAACCGGCACGTCGAAATCGAAGCGGTCGTAGACCAAGTAGGGATGATCCTTACGAACGTCGTAGGGAATGCCCGTGGAGCGGGCGACGGGGCCGGTGACGCCGTACGAAAGCGCCTGCTCTTTGGTCAGGATGCCAACACCTTGCATGCGGTCGAGGAAGATGCGGTTTCGGAGAAGCATCGTCTCCGTTTCCTTCACGACTTTGTGGAGCTCGGGAATGAGGCGCAGCACATCGTCTTTGAAGGTTGCCGTAGGCGGCTCCGCCATGCCTCCGATTCGGCCGAAGCTGTGGGTCATCCGGGCGCCCGTTTCGCGCTCGAGAATGTCCCAAACCCAATCGCGCACCTTCAGCAGCCAGAGGAAAGGCGTGAACGCGCCGAGCTCCATCGCCGAAGCGCCGTTGCAGGTGAAGTGGTCGGCAATGCGCGAAAGCTCGCCGAGGATGACCCGGTAGTACTGGCAGCGCTCGGGCACTTCGATTTCGAGAAGCTTCTCGACCGCGAGCGCCCAGCCCACGTTGTTGAGCATCGGCGATACGTAGTTGAGGCGGTCGGCGTAAGGAAACACCTGCGCCCAGGTGCCGCGTTCGCAGGACTTCTCGAAGCCGCGGTGCAGGTAGCCCGGCTGCACGTCGAGATTGACGAGGGTCTCGCCATCGAGGTCCATGACCATGCGAATCGTGCCGTGCATCGCTGGATGCGACGGCCCCATGTTCAAGCGCATCGGGTCTTCGGAAAGCTCGAGCGCCGCCTGGTCGTTCAACAGCTCGTCCGCGGGTTCCATCTACGCCTCCGAGCCTTCCTCGGAGGCGGCATCGGGCGCCTTCTCCGCTTCGGCTTCCGCTGCGATCCGCGCTTCAATCCGCGCTTGAATCTGCTCGGCCGCCTCTGAATCGCTCAAGGTGCGCCGCTGGCCCTGCTGGACGCCGATCGCAGGGGAGACCTGCTGGTCGCGACCGGCCAGGCGTGACTCCCAGTCGATGCGCGCGAACGGCTGGCCCTCCTCGATTCCGAACGGTGCTAGCTTCTCGATTTCGCTGACCTCGCGGTAGGGCACCAGGGGCTGCGCCTTGTCGATTGGATAGTCCTTGCGAAGCGGATGCCCGACGAACTCTTCGTAAAGAAGGATGCGGCGCATGTCCGGATGATCCTTGAACTTGATTCCAAACATGTCCCAGACCTCGCGCTCGGCCCAGTTCGCGCCGGCCCATAGCCCACTGAGCGTCCCTGGCTCCTCGCCTTCCTTGACGTGCGTGCGGAGGCGAATGCGCGCACCGTTGACCGAAGAGCGCATGATGAGCGTGAGATCAAAGCGGGCAAACTTGCGCTCCGGATAGTCGATTGCGGTGAGGTCGATGAAATGATCCATCTGTAGCTCAGCGTCGCCTTTGATGAACTGCGCGACCTCGACCCAGTCTTTGACCGCAACCCGGGCCTCGTGATCGCCGAACGCATCGCTCGTCCCGAGAATGCGTTCGCCAAACTGAGTGCTGAGCCGGTCGAGGACCGCCTGGCTCATGACTTGCCCTTCCCCGTTCGGCCCGGCGCGCGCTCCGGAACGAGATGGGGCGGCACGACGACGGGCTTGCGGTCGTTCGCCTGAATCTTTTCCTGCAGGAGCATGAGCGCATCGAGGACGGCCTCGGGGCGAGGCGGGCAACCCGGAATGTACACGTCCACCGGGATGACTTTGTCGACGCCGGGAATCGTGGTGTAGTTGTCGTAGAAGCCGCCGCAGGACGCACAGGTGCCGAATGCGACGACCCACTTGGGATCCGCCATCTGCTCCCAGATGCGACGGATCACCGGGCCCTGCCGCTGGCTGATGGTGCCGACGACCCAGAGCACATCGGACTGGCGTGGGCTGAAGCGCGGCGCCTCCGCGCCGAAGCGCGCGATGTCGTATCGGGGGGCGGCCGTGGCCATGAACTCCATGCCGCAACATGCGGTCACGAACGGGTACTGGAAAAGCGACCACTTCCGAGCCCACTGAAGCAGGTCGCTCAGGCGCGTGGTCACCGCGACTTCGCCCCCACTATTGAGGACTTTCAGCTCTCCCATTCGAGCGCTCCCTTTCTCCAGGCGTAGACCAGAGTCACGCCCAGAACGACGAGGAAGAGGAGCATTTCCACGAACCCGAGCCAGCCGAGCTTGGTGAACAGGCTCGCCCAGGGATAGAGAAAGACCGCTTCGATGTCGAAGACCACGAACAGGATTGCCGTGAGGTAGAACTTGATGCTCAACCGGATGTGGCTTGCGCCGGTCGTTTCGGAACCCGACTCGTACGGGATGGCCTTCTCGGCTGTCATGTTTTTGGGCCCGAGCACCGTCGTCAGGCCGAACACGGAAAGGGCGACGAGCAGGGCGACGCCAAGCATCAGGAACACCGGAAAATAGGCCGAGAACATAGAGGGGCGGACTCCGAGACGGGCGGGTGTCGCCGGTCCGAAGGTGCTTAGTATCAGCCCCAGGGGGTGTCAATGAAGGCAGCGTCGCCGTTTGGGCGAAGTGCGCCGTCGACGGATGAGCAGCGTCAGGCCCAAGAGCAGCACCGCCGGTCCGAACGGTCCCCCTGCCCGCCCCGAAAGCTCGATTTCGCAGCCGTAAGGCGAGCTTGGCCGAGCGTCTTGGACACGAGCTGCTTCGCCGGTCACGTCGTCTGGCCGGGAGTGGTTCCCGGGGCCAGCCGCCAGATTGGGCTCTGCCGGCGCGGGTCGAAGGCGAAGCGCCGGATCGCCGAGGAGCATGTAGACCTGATGCAGTTGGACGGGCTCGTCACCGGCTGCCCGATGCGCTCTGAGCATGGCCTCTCCGATCGTCTCGGCGTCGGAGGCGAAAACCGCTTCGGTGAAGCCCCTTCGCAGCGCATCCGAATCGACGTGATTCGACCAGCCGGTCGCGCTGAAGATACCGGCGCTCGCGCCCTTGGTGAGCAGGTCCTCCCCGAGTGAGGAGAAGCCCGGGATGTCGAAGCGGAGGATGTTGCAGCTCCAGCTGAGCACGACCGGGCGGCTTTGGAGCTCCACGAGCTCTGGAACGTCGGCCTGTGTGAGCAAGCCTTCATCCGCGAGCCGATCGAGCCCACCGTGCCCCACGTAGCTCACCCAGCCGAGCGGCCCCTGCCACATCGAGAAGAGCCGATCGCGCGCCGCTTCGAGGTGCTCGATGTTAAGATCGATTTCCTGCTTGCGTTCGGGCGCTACCCAATCCGCAAGAAGGCGGGCCGCAGCGGCAAACTCGTCTCGCGCCGAGTCATCGGCAGCGAACAGGGCATCCATCGACTCGTGATCCCCTTCGAAGGACTCGATGGCATCGAGGATGCGCGCGAGCTCCTCCCCGTTCGCGATCGGTAGTCGGCCGATCGCGATCTCTGGAACACCGTCCTCCCCGTCCAGATCGCCAAGCATCGAGTCTGATGGAAACAAGCCACCGTCGGTCGTGGCGAGCGCGGGTGGGAGCCAGTTGCCGCCCAGGCCCTTGAGGTCGCGGTAGTCGAAGCTGCCTTTGCCGACCAGAGTTGCGAAGCGAGGCGCGGTGTCCCAGTGATGCCAAGCGAACGTGAGAAAATCGTGAATCGCCTGCGGATCCGCTTCACCGTCGCTGAACGCCCAGTAGACGTCGTCGACGTCGAGGAGAAGGACGCGGTAGCCGTCGGCTTCGCGGTAGTCGGCGAGCGCTTGCGCATCGGCAAGGAGATGCGAGGCGCTGATGATGAGGTAATCCACGTTCCGGTCGGTGGAGCGAAGGTTGGTCGCAGCGTGCGCCTGAACCAGGCTCGGAGCCGAAATGCTGCCTGGGGGGACGGCGAGGAAACGAAGGCCGGAGCCTTCCACTGCGAAGCTCAGGTCACCGGACTCGCTGAGCAGGGCCTCGCCGTAGTACTTGGGCGCCGCCGGCGTCGTTACGTCGTAAAGGTGGACCGTCTCCGATGGCAGGCCCGTCACCGAGTGAAGACCGTCTTCGGCACCTGCAAAGCGGAACACGGATCCTTCCGCCTGGGCCAGCCGAAGGTAGTCCACTTCGACAGCATCGACGTACAGGACCGGCGGAGCTTCGCCGGCGACGTGCTGCTCGATGATGAGCTCGTTCTCGACGCCAGCCGCCATCTCCGCAAGCGGCACGCGAATCGTATGACGCTTGCGTCCGAGCAGATCGAAGACGCCGAGACTCTGCTCGTTCCAGTGAAGCTCGACGCGGTGCGGCTGATCTGGGTGGGCGGTAGCCCCGTGCACCAGAACGCGAAGCTCCTGGGCGCCCGAGCCGTCGAGGGCCGGCAAGGACACGGGAATCACCACCTGCGCTTCAGACGACAGCGCATGCCAAAAGAACAGGTCCTGCCGCGGGTCGGGCGCGCCGCTCGGACCGGAGAATACATTCTCCTCGAGGCGCTTCGTGTCGAGGAAACGGTGGGGCTCGGCGGGCGGGCGTTCCACCAGCGTTCGCCGCTCCATCGTCACGCCTTCCTGCAACGACACGAGGTAGCGATGATGAGCGGAAAACGGCGAGTCGATTTCGGGCGCGACGAAGCGCATCGCGGCGCCATCATCCACGGCGTGCCAAGCGACCGACTCGCCGCGAAGGCGAAGGT
>CAMYMX010000191.1 GCA_947259605.1 uncultured Polyangiaceae bacterium
GTTGGCTTACGTCACTGGCCGGCATTTGTCGCTTGCTCGTGAGGGGATCGCCGAGGTGGGCTTGCCCTCGCCCGACTGGTTCGTCTGCGACGTCGGAACGAGCGTTTTTCGAAAGGCCGCGTCGGGCTTCGAACCGGACGAAAGGTATCGCGAGGCGATGAGGTCTGCCTTCGGTGGGCTGAGCGGCGCCGAGGTCCGCGCGGCGATCGGCGCTGTCGAAGGGTTGGCGCTGCAGGAAGAAGAAAAACAGGGCGAGTTCAAGGTGAGTTACTACACCCAAGGCCGGCCCGAGCCGTACGTCGACTCCGTCCAAGCCAGGCTAGACGCGGCCAACGCCCGGGTGAACCTCGTCGCAAGTCATGACCCGGTCACCGACCGCGGGCTTGTCGACGTGCTTCCCTCAGGGATCGCGAAAGACTATGCCGTCCGTTACCTGCACGACCAGAGCGGGGTCGACGAGCAGCACCTGGTCTATGCAGGCGACTCGGGCAATGACCGCGCCGCGATGCTGGCCGGCTTTCGCGTCATCGTCGTGGGTAACGCGGACCAAGAGCTCAAGAAGGATTTGGGGATTGAAGCGGTCGGCCAGGGCATCGCGGAGAAGATTTATTTCGCAGAGCATCCGTACGCGAAGGGAGTGCTGGAGGGTCTGCGACATTTTGGGTTTGTTCCGGTTTGATTACACCGCCCGTCCGCCCCGTTACACCGCCCGCCCGCCCCGCTACACCGCCCGCCCACCCCCACCCGTAGTCCTCCCTGCGCGGCATTCGCTTCGCTCTGCCTTGCCGGCGCTTTGCGCCGTGCTTCGCCGTTCCGGCTCGCGCTGCCGCCTGCTGTCTTCCGGAGGGCGGCATGTTGCGTCGGTGCGCGCTGGCGCTGACACTGTCCGCTCAGTGGGCGGCTCCCCAGTTCGCTCCCCAGCCTGCCTCGACCGGTAGCGGCACCGAGAGGGGCACCGCGTTTTGCATGTGGTCGAGCACGAGCCGCTCCAGGTCTTTCCGCTCGTCGGCCGGCGCTTCGAACACCAGCTCATCGTGTACCGTCAGGACCATCCGGCTTTGCAGGCGCCGCGTTTCGATCTCACGTTGGATCTGCACCATCGCGACCTTCATGATGTCGGCCGCCGTGCCCTGGATCGGCGTGTTGCGCGCGATTCGCTCCGCTGAGGCGCGCAGGTTGTGGTTCTTGCTTCGGATGTCGGGGAGCGAGCGGCGGCGGCCGAGGAGCGTCGTCACCAGGCCGTTGGCCCGTGCCTTTTCGACGACCTCGTCGAGGAACGACTTGACGCCCGCGTACTGATCGAAAAACGCGTCGATGTAGCGCTGCGCCTCGGCCCGCTCGATCTTGAGGTTCCGCGCCAAGGCGAACTGGGTCTGGCCGTAGATGACGGCGAAGTTCACCGTCTTGGCCTCGCCGCGCATCTGCTTGGTGACTTCCTCGGGCTTCACGCCAAAAAGCGCGCACGCGGTCTGGACGTGCACGTCGTCCCCCCGTGAGAAGGCGTCGACCAACGCGGGGTCGCGGCTGAGGTGCGCCAGCACCCGAAGCTCGATCTGTGAGTAGTCGGCCGAGAGCATCGACCAGCCCTGCTTCGGGACGAATGCTTCGCGTACCTTTCGGCCCATCTCGGTGCGAATCGGGATGTTCTGCAGGTTCGGGTCGCTCGACGAGAGGCGGCCGGTGGCGGCAACCAGTTGGTTGTAGCGGGTGTGAATGCGTCCGGTCTCCGGATTCACCTCCCGTGGTAAAGCATCTAAATACGTGCTCTTGAGCTTCGAAACCGAGCGATACTCGAGAATCGCCTGAGGGAGCGGGTGTAGGAGCGAAAGGTCTTCGAGGACCCCTTGGTCGGTCGAGCGTGCGGTCTTGGTCTTCTTGACGACCGGCAGCTCGAGCTCGTCGAAGAGGATGGTTTCGAGCTGTCGCGGAGAAGAGACATTGAAGTCGTGGCCGGCCAGCTCCGTACACCGGGCGTGGAGGCGCTCGAGCTCGGTTTCCGCCAAATTCGAAAGCTCGCCGAGGAGGCCGGTGTCCACCCGGATTCCCGTGAGCTCCATCGTCGCCAACACGCTGGCAAGCGGCAGCTCGACGTCGAAAAAGAGCCGCTTGAACTCGCCCTCGTGCATCCGCGGGGTTAGAAGCTCGCTTAGGCGAAACGTATAGTCGGCGCGCTCGTTGGCGTATTGGGCTACGGCGTCCACCTCGACCTCGTCCCAGTTCAGCGCCTTTTTACCCTTCCCTCGAACCGCGCCCTCTTCGCTGAGCTCGCCGTCCAGCTCTTGGCGCGCAAGGTCTTCGAGCCGGTGCGCGTGTCGCCCGGGGTCGAGCAAATAGCTCGCCAAGGAGGGATCGAAGCGAACCCCCCGCAGCGTGATCCCGCGCCGCGCCCAGAACACCTCTTCGCGTTTGGCCAGCGTCCGCTTCGGAATGAGCGAGTTCTCGAGCAGCGGTCCGAAGACCGCCTTCGCGTCGTCCATGCTCAGTTGATCGGGCGCGCCGATGTAACGATGGCCGATCGGGATGTACGCGCTGACGCCTTCCACCCAGCTCACCGCGACCCCGACGAGCTCGGCTCGGATCGGATCGTCGATGTCCATGACCGAATACATCGCAAAGCTTCGGACTTCGCGAATCGTCCCTGCAATCCGCGCCAGACCCTCCGCGGTGGTGATCGTTTCGTAGTGCCCTTCGATCGCGGGCGCCGGGTCGAGCTGGGCGAGCAGGCGCGTCAGTTCGAGCTCGCTGAAAAGCGTCCGCAGCGCGGCGGTGTTCCCCCCGCGATAGGCGCGGGTCACGGCATCCTTCTCGATCGGTACGTCGTGGCGCAGGGTCACTAGCTCGCGGGAGGTGAGCGCCTTGTCCCGGTGCTCGCCGAGCTTCGCCTTGAGCGCTTTGCGGGTGATGCCGTCGAGGTTCTCGTAGATGCCGTCCAGGCTGCCGTACTCTTCGAGGAGCTTCGCCGCGGTCTTTTGTCCGACCGAGGGAACCCCCGGCACGTTGTCCGAGCTGTCCCCCATCAGCGCAAGCAGATCGCGCACCTGCTCGGGTTCCACCCCGAGCTTCTCTCGAGTCTCTTCGGCGCCAAAGACTTTGTCTCGCATGGTGTCGTACATCACGACGTTCGGACCGACGAGCTGGAGGAGGTCCTTGTCCGCGCTCACGATGACGACGCGAAGCCCCTTGCCGCGCGCCTGCGTCACCAAGGTCGCGATCACGTCATCGGCTTCGAATCCCGGCGCCTCGATGGGCGACATCCCCCAGGCCTCGGCGACCTCGCGAACGCGAACCATCTGCTGTTCGAGATCGGGGGGCGCCGGAGGTCGATTGGCCTTGTAGTCCGCATAGAGCTCTTTTCGGAACGACTTCCCCTTGGAGTCCATCGCGACGATCACGCCCTGCGGCTCGCGCTCCCGGAGCAGCTTGAGCAGCATGCTCGCGACCCCTGCGACCGCGTGGGTCGGCTCGCCTTTGCTGTTGGAAAGCGGCGGTAGAGCGTGGTAGGCGCGAAAGACGTAGGAGCTGATGTCGATCACGTAGATCGTCTTCGGATCCCCCTTCTTCGGCAGCGCTTCGGGCATGGCTCGGCACCATCCAACGCCCGAATCCAGAGGTCAAGGTGTGAAGCAGGTTGCGCGGCGGCTTTGACGCATGCTACGCGCCGAGCCGCAGCCTCGGGGACCATTCACGCATGTTTGAGACGCTTACCAAGGGCTTTCGCAACGCCCGCAATCGGCTTTCGGGAGTCACCAAGCTCACCGAGGAGAACATCGATCAGGCGCTCCGCGACGTGCGTCTCTCCTTGCTCGAGGCCGACGTCGAGTTCGGCGTTACGAAGGCGTTCCTCGCGAGTGTGAAAGAGAAGGCGGTCGGGACCGTCGTCGACACGACCGCCAAGTCGGGGAAGCGAAAGGTCAAGATCGGCCCGGCCGAGCAGTTCGTGAAGATCTGCCAAGACGAGCTCGAATCCATGATGGCGTTCGAAGGCGAGGCGGTAGACTTCGCCAAGAAACCCAAGCCCACCGGCATCATGATGGTCGGCCTTCAGGGCTCCGGTAAGACCACGACCTCGGCAAAGCTCGCGCGACTGCTCGAAACGAACAACGCACGCAAACCCCTCCTGGTGGCCGCAGACGTCGCGCGCCCCGGCGCCATCGAGCAACTCCAGGTGCTTGGCGAGCAAATCAACGTGCCGGTCTTCTCGATTCCCGGTGGGCTGCCGTTAGAGATCTGCAAGCGCGGCCTGGCCCACGCCAAGAAGCTCAAGTGCGATCTGGTCATCTACGACACCGCGGGCCGCCTCGCGATCGATGAGCCGCTGATGAAGGAGCTCGACGAGATCCGGACCTCGGTCGATCCCCAAAACGTGTTCCTCGTCGTCGATGCCATGATCGGACAGGACTCCGTTAAGACCGCGAAGTCTTTCCACGACCTGCTCGGCCTGAGCGGGGTGATTCTCACCAAGCTCGACGGTGACGCGCGCGGCGGTGCCGCGATTTCGATCAAAAACGCGACCGGAACCGCGGTGAAGTTTGCCGGCACAGGCGAGACGCTCGACCGGCTCGAAGAGTTTCGCGCAGACGGCATGGCGAGCCGCATTCTCGGCATGGGCGACGTCGTTGGCCTGATGAAGGACTTCGAGGACGTCGTCGACGAGAAGAAGGCCGAGCAGGACGCCAAGCGCATGCTTCGCGGCCAGTTCACGCTCGATGACTTCCTCGAGCAGCTTCAGACCTTGCAGAACATGGGCCCGCTCCAGGACCTCCTCGACAAGGTTCCCTTCTTCGCGGACAGCATGCCCGAGGGCTTCCAAGTCGATGAGCGCGAGATCGGTCAGATCAAAGCCATCGTCAGCTCGATGACCCGCCAGGAGCGTGCCGGCGCGGAGCTATTCCAAAAGCAGCCGACCCGTCTGGTGCGCGTTGCCAAGGGTTCGGGCACGAGCGAAAAGCTGGTCGCCGAGATCCTTCAGCGCTTCAGCTTCATGAAGCAGATGATGGGCAGCATCGGTTCGCAGGCAGGGATGCTCTCGAAAATTCCAGGCATGAAGCAGATGGCCGCAGCGAATCGACTCCGCGATGCGGTCAAGACTGGCGGCCTCGAGGGAAACCCCATGATGGCGAACTTGGCCGATTCCCTGCTGGAGGCCGCGGTCGCCCAGGAAGGCGGCTTCGGCCCGGGAGGTCCGCCCTCGCCGCGCCGCGCCATCGACAAGAACAAGAAGAAGTCCAAACGAAAGATGCAAAGGAAGTCGCGACGCAAATCGCGACGATGAGCTCGACCTTATGTGCTCGACCCGCGTCGTTGCCTCAGTCGTCTTCGTCTTCGTCGCGGGGTGCACGAGCGACGCCCAGCCCTCGCCGCCCGCTCAGCGAAAACTACTCACCGCGGTGCCGAGGCTTGCCGTCGTGCAAACGTCGCGCTCGCCGCACCTCGATGGATCGCTCGACGATCCGACTTGGGCCGTCGCGAGACCCAGCGGCGCATTCGTCGAAACCCGCGAAGGAGGCAGCGCCGGCATTCGGGCCTCCGCAAAGTTCCTTTGGGATGCTCAGCACCTTTACGTGGGCGTCGACGTGAACGACGCATTGCTTCGCGCGAGCGATCGGAAGCACGATGCCCAACTGTGGAAACAAGACTGTGTCGAGCTGATGCTCGATCCCGATGGAGACGGAAAGGACTACTTCGAGATCCAAGTCTCGCCCCGCGGGGTGGTCTTCGACACCCGATACGATGCGCGGCGCGTTCCAAAGCCTTTCGGGCACCTCGACTGGGACAGCCAGATCAACGTCGGCGTATTGCCCCGCGGAGAGATCGACGATCGCGTGGTGGATGCCGGATACGCGGTCGAGGTCGCGATCCCGTGGCATGCGTTCAGTCTCGATGGGAAGCCAGTGCAACCGCCCGCGATCGGGGACGAATGGCGCGTAAATCTCTACGTCATGGACCTTGGCGCGAAGCGGCAGCAGGCCGCCGCATGGTCCCCTCTGGGGATTGGCGATTTCCATGTGCCATCACGATTCGGTATCCTGGCCTTCGAGGGGCTAGCTGACTAGGGTCCCGCTCGGCGGGATGATCCCCACACGATGCTCCGCACACGCCTCATCGCTGGTCGCACTTCGGGCTTGATTCTAAGCGCGGTCTTCGCATCGATCATGATGCTGGCAAGCCAGGTCGAGGTCGTCCTCGAGCCGCTCCGCGTCGATCCGGCCCGCCCTGCGCCCGTCACGCTGCGCATTCCGAGCGGCTATCTGCCCCCGGAGCTGAGCCCGCATCGTCGGGGGATGCCCGAGCCGCTCGTCATCCGTCGGGGCGAGGTGGTGAGCGACCCCGGCGTTCAGCGTCTGGTTCGGGCATTCGAACGGGAACGCCGTCCGCCTGAGCGGCGCACGCTATTGGGCGTATGGGTCAGCTATTTCCTCATCGCGTACATCTTTCTCGCCTACTTACGCTTGTTCACCGGTGGCCGGGGCGGCTTGCTGCGCACTCAGTCCGGCCTGCTCGTCTTGGTAGGAGCCACCTGCCTGGCCGCCAAGCTGCTCCTATTGTTCAGCGGCTTCTCCCCCTTCGTGTTGCCCTTGGCGACGGTGCCCCTTTGGGCGGCGCTCTACTTCAACCGGGCGACCGCGACAGCGTCAGGTCTGGTCATCTCGCTAGTGTGCGCATCGTTCGTGAGCTTCTCGATGCCGGTGGTCGTGGTCTATCTCGCGACGACGCTCGGCGTCGTGGTCTTTTTCCACGACCGAAAGCACGCGACTCACGTGCTCGTCGCCGGCA
>CAMYMX010000192.1 GCA_947259605.1 uncultured Polyangiaceae bacterium
CCGAGCGTGCGAGCTTCCCCGCGACGTCGGCGACGAGTGCATCGGCCCCAAGCGACGTCGCTGCCCGGGCCCGTGCGGCATTTCGATTCACCGTCGTTTGCGCCACTTCTTCGATCTTCCCTTGCCCGGTATAAATGAGCCCGCTTCAGTGGTATAGAGCGCCGATGGCTACGCATCAAAGGCTCGGCGACCTCGCAGAGGCACTCGAAGCAGAGGGGGCAGACGAGCTTCGGGTTCACGTGGTTCGCCGTGCGCGGGCGTTTAAACGCTCGTGGGTGATGATGGCGGAGGCGCTCGTGGAGGTCCGGAACCGAGAATCGTACCTCAACTGGGGCTACGAGGATTTTTATTCCTACTGCTCGCTCGAGCTTCAGCTCAAACAGGCGACTGCCGACAAGCTCACCGGCTCCTACGTCGCGCTCAAGCGACACGCGCCCTCGGTTTTGAAACGCGACGGGCTCAACGAACGTATCCCGACCTGTGACGCCGTCGACTACTTCGCACGAGCCCTTCAGAGGAATCCAAGCAACGACGCGGCAGGCGAACGGGCCGTCCCTCAGGACGTCGTCGACCAGCTGAGGGAGGCCGTCTTCGAGGAAGGCGCGCCGGTGACCGAGCTTCGGAAACGGTTCAACCCGATGTTCAATCCGAAGCCGGATGGCGCCGAACAAATGGACGCAATCAGGCGCGCAACCGCCGCAGCCAGGCGGCTCGAACGGATGGTCGAAGAGATCGACGGCCTACGCCGCCCGATGGTCCGCACGACCCTCGAGACGCTCGAAGCGCTCCGCGAGGACCTGACGGAGCTGCTGGAGCGCACCAAAGCCCAGTACGCCAAATCCGCGTGAATCCGGCGGAGCCCCGTGGGTGATGCAAAGCATCCCTTTGACGCGGGGGTTGCGACGAACTGAAACGTGTTCTATTTCATGGAACCGTTCACGATGACTGCGAAAACCCAAGTCCCGGCCGTCGAAGGCCTCTTCACCATGGACCCGCGCGAGCCTCGCCTTCTCGGAACGCGGTGCCGGGGCTGTGGAACCTATTTCTTCCCCGCGGAGAAAACCTTTTGCCGAAATCCGGCCTGCGACAGAACGGACTTCGACGAAGTCCAGTTGAGCAGGACTGGCAAGGTCTGGTCGTACACGAGCGCAAACTACAAGCCGCCTGCGCCCTTCGTGGCCAAAGAGCCATTCGAGCCCTTTGCGATCGCGGCGGTCGAGCTCGCAAAGGAGGGGCTTACAATCCTCGGCCAGGTCGCCGATGGCGTTGGCGTGGATGCGCTGGCGACCGGCATGCCGATGGAGCTGGTGCTTCGCGAGCTCTACGAAGACGACGAGCATGTCTACTTCACCTGGAACTGGAAGCCGGCCCGCGGCGGGAGCGACGCATGAGTAAGGACGTCGCAGTGCTCGGTGTGGGCATGCATCCGTGGGGTAAGTGGGGGCAGAGCTTCATCAGCTACGGTGTGAAGGCGGCGCAGGACGCGTTGAAGGACGCGGGCGTGGAGTGGAAAGACATCCAGCTCGTGGCGGGCGGTGACACCATTCGGAACGGGTACCCTGGCTTCGTGGCCGGTGCGACGTTCGCGCAAGCGCTCGGCTGGTCGGGCGCGAAGGTGTCGAGCTCCTACGGCGCCTGCGCGACGGGCGCCCAGGCCATCAGCGTCGCGCGGGCGAACATCTTGGCCGGCCTCTGCGACGTTGCCCTAGTGATTGGCGCGGACGCGGCGCCGAAAGGGTTCTTTGCACCCACCGGCGGGCGGCGGCCGGAGGACCCGGACTGGCTGCGCTTCCATGTCCAGGGCATCACGAATCCCACTTATTTCGGCCTGTACGCGCGTCGACGCATGGACCTCTATGGCGCGACCCAGGAAGACTTCGCGGCGGTCAAAGTGAAAAACTCCAAGCACGGCCTTCACAATCCGAACGCCCGATATCGAAAAGCGGTCGCGATCGAGGATGTGATGGGCTCGGTGTTGGTCGCGGATCCGCTCCGCTTGCTCGACATCTGCGCCACGAGCGATGGCGCCGCCGCACTGGTCCTCTCGAGCATGGACTTCGCCCGGAAACACACGACGGACCCGGTGAAGATTTCGGCGGTCTCGACCGTGACGCCGGTCTACCCGAACGACATCATCGAAATGCCCAACCTCGCAACCGACTCGAAGGCTGGCGTTGGGCTGCCCAAAATCGGCTTCAAAGAATCGATCGCGCATCGCGCCTATGAAGAAGCAGGGCTCGGCCCCGACGACATGAGCCTTGCCGAAGTCTACGATTTGTCGACCGCGCTCGAGCTCGACTGGTACGAGCAGATCGGACTCTGCGCAGCCGGCGACGCCGAGAAATTGCTGCGAGACGGCGAGACCAGCCTCGGCGGCCGCGTCCCGGTCAACCCGAGCGGCGGATTGGCATGCTTTGGTGAAGCCGTGCCGGCGCAAGCGATCGCGCAGGTCTGCGAGCTGACCTGGCAACTCCGCGGACAAGCCGACGGGCGCCAAGTCGAAGACGCGAAAGCCGGCGTAACGGTGAACCAGGGCTTGTTTGGTCACGGCTCATCGGTGATTTGCACGGTCTGAGACAGCGACAGCCATCAGTCTAGGGCGGCTAGCTCTTCGTCAAGTCGGGCGTCTAGGTCCTGATTTTGTGGGGGCGATTCGGCTTGGCGCCTTGGCCCACCACGCCCTCGGAACTTGCGGGCCATCACGACGAACCAAAGGGTCGACAGAACGACTGCAATGACCGGGATGACCCAGCCGGACTTGACGGGCGGGATGTTCAAATCGAAGGCGGGGACCCTCGCTTGGAGTCGATCACGAATCTCCGGTTCGGGCACGCCTGCCTCGACCCATTCACGAATATCCCGCCGCCACTCCCCGGCCTTCGGGCTGGGGCAGGAGTTGAGGGTCTTGCCAGGACAGAACGGGCTCAGGGTATTGCGCACAATCGACTGCACCTGCCGACCTTCGTCTGCGGAGATGTCTTCGGCAGGCACCGAGGCACAGCCGAGAGCGAAAACAACCATTGAGAACGCAACCATACGGACCATTCTCTACTGTCATAAGTCCGCCCGCGCCCAACAGTAAGGTGGCAAATTGTCGCGCCTAGTCGCGCACCCCCACACTGCCGCTGCCGCTGTCACAGCTAAATGAGCATTCCCGCCACCGCCGCCGTCATCAGCGAGGCGAGCATGCCCCCGAACATTGCCCGCAGGCCGAGGCGAGCGAGGTCATGCCGGCGCTCGGGTGCTATCCCGCCAATCCCGCCGATCTGAATTCCGATGGACCCGAAGTTGGCAAAACCACAAAGCGCGTAGCTCGCGATCACGACGGTCCGGTGTGAGAGCTGCGCCGCGCCTTCGGACAGCGACTCATAAAGATGGAGGTACGCGATGAACTCGGTGAGAACGATCTTCTCGCCGAGCAAGGTACCGACCGTGGCACACTCGGCGACCGGCACACCGATCAGAAAAGCAAACGGCCAGAAGAGCCAGCCGAGGATCTGCTGAAACGTGAGAGGTGTCACCGCTGCAGCGCCCTCGAGACCCATCCAGTCGTTGTAGAGTCCGAACGGCAGACCGAGGAGCGCGTTGCCAAAGGCGATCAAGGCGATGAAGGCCAGCAGCATGGCCCCCACGTTCAAGGCCAGCTTCATGCCTTCGTACGCCCCCCGGGCGGCGGCGTCGATCACGTTCGCATCCGGGCTGTCGATCTCCATGGCGAAGTCAACTTCGATTTCACGCTCCTCGGTTTCTGGCCACATGACTTTGGCGATTACCAAAGCGGCAGGAGCGCTCATCACCGTTGCGGCGATCAGATGCCCCGCAATGTCAGGGAAAACGCCTTTGAGCAGCCCCACGTAGGCAGCCAAGACCCCGCCCGCGACGGTTGCAAAGCCGCCAGTCATCACCGCGGTGAGCTCCGACATGCTCATCTTGCCGATGAAGGGTGCGATCATCAGTGGCGCCTCGGTCTGGCCAACGAAGGTATTCGCCGCCACTGAGAGCGTTTCGGGTCCCGAGGTCTTCATCGTCCGGCGCATAATCCAGGCAAAGACGCCTACCAGGCGCTGCATGATGCCGAGGTAGTAGAGAATCGTCATCAACGAGGAAAAGAAGATCAGGGTTGGAAGCACGTTGATCGCAATCGTGAACTTCTCCGACGCAAAGTCGCCAAAAACAAATTCGGTTCCTTCGGCGGTGAAGCCGAGCAGAGCGAGCACCAGGTCGTTGAGAATCGAAAATAGCCGCAGCCCAAGGTCGGTCTTCATCACTAGAACACCGAACGAAACCTGAAGGCCAATTCCCCATGCGATGACGCGCCAAGGAACCCGTTCGCGATGCTTGGAGAACAGCCACGCGATCGCCACCATTGCAAACAGCCCAAAAAGCGAGATCAGGCGCTGCCAAAAAGGCACCGCACCGACGTCGGTGCTCAAGATCGCGGCAAGGCCCTGCATCGCGGCGGATACTAGCCGGTTTTCATTCGTAGGGAACGTCGAAGCGGGCGCGATAGGCTGCGATGCGCGACTCGACGTCTTCTTTGGTCATCCCGAACTCCGCAAGAGAGTACGTGTGACGGCCATACTTGTGCTGCTTGTTCACCTTTTGCGAGGCCTGCATGCGGCCGACGGCAGGAGTGGTGAGCTCGAGCCCTGCGGCCTCGTAAATCCGCGCGACCTCAGGCAGCGGGTCCTTGATCAAGTCGTAGTACGAAACGTCGATGAAGCCTCGGTCGCCGACGCGTTCCCGGGTTGCCAGCGTTCGCCGTGCCATGTTCTCGATTTTGTCGAGCCAGTGGGATGCTACGCGCTTCGGATCGACTTCGTCGCTGAAGATCATTTGAAGATGGGTGAGCATGCTGAAGAGCGAAGGGCTCGTCTTGAGCGGGTCGCGATGGGTGTGGACGAGAAGCGCCTTCGGAAACACCTCCAGCAGCGGGTCGAAATACTCTTGATGGTGCGGTGTCTTGAGAACCCAGCGGACGTCTTTGCCAAGCCCCGGGCGCTGCCACTGCAAGTACTGCATCATGCGCTTGAGCGCCTGATAGGCCGGAACGTGATCCTGAGCTTCGAGCCACTTGGAGTACGTGGGCACGTTCATCATTGCCTCGGGAGTCGTCGTCAGAAACGCCTGCTCGAGGAGGATGACCTCTTCTTCGGGCGCATCTGGCTCGGCGGGATGGATCGCAAAGAACCCCGGCGACATGTACTTCAGCCCTTTGGCAGCGGCGGCAGCCTGCGCGAAGCGCGGGTCTTTCTTTTGCCCGGCTTTCTGCTTCGCGGGAGCCGGATTGATCGCCTCCCAGGAGGCCAGCGAACGAATGGCCGGGTCCTGTGCGATCAAACGATGCAACATCGTCGTCCCGGTGCGCGCCAGGCCAGCGACGACGATCGGCGCCTCGACCGCGATGTCGAGGATTTCGGGGTGCCGCTTGAGCACGTCCTGGGCGACCAACTTGTTGGTTAGTACACCGACGATTCGGCCACGAATGATCATGCGACCCACCGGGTTGAGCCGTGCCTCACGGTTGATTGAGTCGACGAGCACCTCGAGCGGCTCGCGAAAACCCTCGTCGCCAAAGTCGTCGAGAGCGACTTTGCGCCGTGCGTCCGAAAGCACCTCTCCCACCGTGATCGGCTTCCCGCCGATGCCTAGCTTCCACAGCGAACGGCCGACGCGGTTCACCAAGGCAATCGCGGCCGGGCGGTACGGCTTGTCGAAGCTGCTCGTGATCTCGGCCGAAGACATCGGACCCGTCAGAGCTCCGAAAGTTTCACCACCCGGGTCTGGGGCTGAGGGTGCTCCGTGGCTCGCACCCAGCGCCAGCACATCGTGCCCTCTTCATGGCCTACGGTGTCGATCCAATTGTCGAAGCCCTTGTCCTGCGCGGCGACCACCACTCGGACGGAGCCATTGGGCCGATACCTCGCCGTGTGCTTGTTCACATGGATGGGGTAGTAACGATAGTCGAGCGACTCCATCCAGTAGTTGTTGAGCTGGAAGTTCCAGTGCTCACAGTCGGGTGGCGTGGCGTCGATGACCAGAGCCTCGTCCGGCGCCAGCTTCCAGTAGCTGTGATAGTAAGCGATGTCGGGTACCCCACCTGCCATGTTAGAGACATTCTGGTCGAATCGCGGCAACTGATTGGTGTGCTTCTTGAAGCCTTCGGCCCAGCTCGCGAAGAGCATCGCAGCGCCGGCTACAAGGCCGGCCGATTGGGTGAGCCCCTCCGCGCAGCGGATCGAATCGAAGGGCGTCGGCATTCGGTCCCCGCCGAGGCGTTCGATGTGCAGGTCCGCAATGGTTTCCTTTTCACGATCCAAACGTGTCTGGCGGACGATCAGGGTGCCGGTGTCCTTCTCCATCGGTAGCCAGTTTCCAGGTTGCTCCTTGGTGCTCAGAATGATCTCGAAGCTCCCGTCCGGCGCGACGTTCAGCGTCGACGCTTCGAGGTACCCCGTCGGCGGCATTCCGCGACCTTGCCCATAGTTCCCCTTTTGCGTGAAGAAGCCGAGGTAGTGAACGGTCCCGCGGTTACCCCAGATGCGATACTCGTGATCGCCGCTAATCGCGGCGTTCTGGTAGTAGTTGTCGGGATGATCGGCGCCCATCTTGGCCGTTTCGTGCACCACCCGTTGGAGCACAGGCGCGAGCGGGTCGTTGTGCTCGACGAACGTTTGCAGCGCCGCGCGCGTGATCCGGCTCAGGTACCGGAAACCCTCCATGCGATTCAAGGGATCGCTCGGTGTGTTGGGCCCAAGCACGACGTTGCCAG
>CAMYMX010000193.1 GCA_947259605.1 uncultured Polyangiaceae bacterium
CCGTGGGCTTGGAAGCGAGGAGTGGAAAAGCCAGTTCAAGATGAAGGTCATCATCGATGACCACCCGCGCTGGTTTGAGGCCCTGGGCGCGTTCATCGCCCGGGGGAACCGGGCGGTCTTCATCGTCGGCAACCACGACGTGGAGATCTATTGGCCTTCGGTTCAACGGATGATTTGCGATGCACTCAGCGCCGCTCTCCCATCGAACATTGGCGAAGAAGAAGACGACGATCCGATCGTGTTCTGCAATTGGTTTTACCTGAGTGGCGGTGACACCTACGTCAGCCATGGGCACCAGTACGATCCCAACTGCGTCGTGCGTGACCCAATCGATCCCTTGGTCGAAGTCAACGGGCAGCCACGAGTACGGATTCCATTCGGCGACCTTGCCGCCCGATACATGCTCAACGGAATGGGGTACTTCAATCCCCACCAGTCGGAGAACTACATCATGAGCGGCACTGCGTACGTGCGTTTCTTCTTCCGGTACATGTTGCGTACTCAGCCGCTGTTGATTTGGACCTGGGTTTGGGGTGCGTATGTCACGCTGTGGATCTCGCTTCGCACGCACTGGCTCCCGGCGATGCGCGATCCGATGCTCGTCGACGACAAGGTGCGATCGATAGCCGCGCGCGCTCAAGCCACGCCCTCAATGGTTCGCAAGCTCAACGTGCTTCACGTCCCTTCAGCCACGAACAATCCGTTTCGAATTGCGCGCGAGCTGTGGCTAGACCGCGCATTCTTCCTCCTGGTCGCGCTCTTCCTCGCCTGGCAGGTCGTCCTCCACATCAACATCGCCTTGCCGATCAGCCCGCTTTGGGTGTTCGTGCCGGCCTTGATCTTCATGCTTCCCTACGCGGCCTATGCTTCGTCAGTTCGGGCGACCGTCTTCGAAACGCCGCTTCTCACGCCGGCTCTTTCTGAGCTGATCTTCAAGATTACCGGCGCGGGCCGCGTGGTTTTTGGACACACCCACGAGCCCAAATGCGAGCAGGTGGGTCCTATCACGCTCTACAACGGCGGGTTTTGGTCCCAGGCGTTTGCCGACCCTGAGTGCACGATCCGCCTTGGGGAGCAAACCTTCGTTTGGATCCGCCCCGGGGACGACGCGTCGGGCCGGGTAGGGGAGCTCTGCGAATGGAAGGCCGCCGAAGAGACGCCGATGCGGTCGATTTGTGCTGAAACGCAGAGCCCAGTGCCCGAGGCCGGGCTTCGCGTTGGAGCCGGTGAGTGACGCGGCCGTTCGTCTATACGATGCGGGTCCGTTTTCGCGACACCGACATGCAGGGCCACGTCTACTTCGGCAACTATTTCGTCTTCTGTGACGAGGCCCTCGGCGCATACATGCGTGCCGTAGGGGTTCCGTGGCAGGACATGGTGAAGAGCGGCACAGACATGTTCTACGTGAACGCGACTTGCGATTACCTAGGCAGCGCCAGGTTCGAAGAGGACGTTCACATCGAGACCCGTATCTCCCGATTCGGGACATCGAGCTTCACAAGCTCTTTCGTGATTCGCAACGACCGAGATGAGACGCTTGCGAAGGCGAGCGTCACCAGCGTCTGCGTCGATCCGCGGAGCCGAGAGAAGGTCACCGTGCCGGTCGCATTCCGTGAGGCGATCGCAGCGTTCGAAGAGGCCGCGGCGATGGCTGAACGCTGACCGGTACGGGCTCGCGCTTCCGAGGGCGCGGTGGGCCATCGTGCGAACTGGTTTACGCACTGGCGCGAGGCCAGGAATGGCCAACCATTTGGCAAAATTGCCCGCCTCGTCTAAACATTTATAGCATCTCTGCGTCGAACTGGCATGAAGACGAGCCGGACGCGCGGATGGGAATCCGGGGAGCATTCGATGGTTTGGACCAAAATGGTGTGTGCGACTTCCATCGCCATCGCGCTGATCGGCTCGCTGGTGTGGACTGCCGCTTCAGAGGCGCAAGTCGACACCGATCCGGCTGCGAAGAACATCCTCTCGCTTGAAATCACGGGCGTTCGAGAGGGTACTGTAGGCCAGATGGCCTGCGCGCTGTTCTGGGAAAACAAAGGCTTCCCACGCAAGCATCGTCGTGCGCTGCGCCGAACCTGGGTTGATGTCGAAGGGGACACCGTCACCTGCGTGTTCAAGCGGACGGGCTTAGGCGACTACGCCGCATCGGTATTCGTCGACACGAACGGCAATGGCAAGCTGGACACCAACGCGATCGGGAGCCCGAAAGAGCCCTGGGGCGTCTCACAGAACGCAAAGTCGAAGAGGTTTGGCCCGCCCCTCTACAAGGACGCGAAGTTCACCTATCGGGGCGCGGCTGTGACGATTCCGATCGAGCTCGTCTACGACTAGACGAAGATGATCTGAGCGCCTTCGCTCATGTCCATGAAGTCCATCGCGGTCAGCACGTCTTTGACCTGCGGCACCAAGTCGTCCTTCGTGAGCTTGAACATGTCGAGTGCCATCTGGCAGCCGTAGAGATCGGCGCCGGCATCATCGAGCATTTCGATGAACTCGCGAATCGGCGGGATCTCGAGCCGTTCCATTTCTTTTCGCATTTGCGCGGTGGCAAAGGCTTCGACCCCCGGCAAGCCTGCAATCATGGCTGGAATGGGCGCAGACGGGTTCCCCACGAGGTTCAGGTGAAGGTGGTCGATCTTCTTCTTGTTGACGATGTCGAGCCCCCAGAACGTGAAGAACAGGCGGGCGTCGACACCCGCCATCCGCGCCGCGTTGGCCAAAATCAGACCTGGGTAGGCCATGTCGAAGCTTCCTTTCGAGCAAATCACGCTCAAGCTTCGTTTCTTCTCGGTTCCTGTGTCGGTCATGGGTTTCTCCTACAAGGCGCGCCTACAGGCACGACTTGGGTTTGGGGATGCCGGCGATTTTGGCGATGAGCTTCGCGGGACCGTCGGGGAAGAGCTTGTAGATGGACTTGATCGGCGTTTCCGATCGCTTGCTGATCTTTCGGAGCCCGGGGCTCGAGCCGGACTCCCCTTCGATCGCTCGAGCGGTTTTGAGCACTTTCCAGTGCTCGTCTCCGAGCTGTATTCCCATTTGCGATGCAAGCTCTTGCGCGAGCTCTTCAGACCAGTCGTCGCGATTCGCGAGATAGCCCTCTGCATCGGTTTGCAAAGCTTCGAGTGACATCATTCGCCTCCTAGTTCCGCTGCGGCGGAGAGTTGTTTGCCTGCCAACGACATCGTTGGGGAAATGGGAATCGGCCGCGCGGGCAAGAGCGCATGCCAGTAGACATGTCGGAACATCAGCTTTGCCCAGTGGTTGCGCCGGCACTCTTTGAGCAGGGGCAGCGGGCCGATGCCCGGGATGGGGAACTGACCGGGAAGAGGTTCCGTCTCGTAATTGAAGTCGATCAGCATGGCCTTTCCGTGGCCTGTTTCGACGAAGCAGTTGGAGTGCCCGTCGAAGCTCGGCTTGAGCTCCTTGCCGTCGATCGCTCCGAGGATGTTTTCGGTCATCAGGTCGGCCTGGAAGTGCGCAACTGAACCTGCCTTCGAGCTCGGTAGGTCGGTGGCATCTCCAATGCAGAAGACACGCTCGACGTTCTTGGCGGCCAATGTGTGGGGGTCGGTCGGCACGAAGGCGAGTTCGTCGCCCAAGTCGCTATCCTCGAGGAAGCCGGCCCCCATGTGCGGCGGGATCGTGACGAGTAGGTCGTAGGGGACCTCGCGTTCATCGTAGGAGCGAATCACGTTCTTCTCGGAGTCGACTTCGCCGGTCATGAACTCGGTTTCGACCTGAATGCCTTTCTCTTCCAGGAGGTAGCCGAGGGTCTTGGAGGCGAGTGGTTTCGTGAAGGCGCCGTCAAGCGGTGTCGCGTAGACCAGCTCGGTCTTGTCGCGAATGCCACGCTTCGTGAGATAATCATCGGTCAAGAACGCAAACTCGAGCGGCGCGACCGGACACTTGATGGGCATCTCGACGATGTTGATGACCAGACGGCCGCCTTCGAAGTTGGCGAGCCCTTCTTGGAGGGCCTTGGCTCCGTCGAGCGTATAGAAGTCGAAGACGTTTTTCCGCCAGCCCTCACCCAGCATGCCCTCGATCATGTCGGGTCGCACCTCCGTGCCCGAAGCGATGATCAAAAAGTCGTACGAGAGCTCGTCTCCTTCTTCGAGCTCGACGACGCGGCGGTCGGTGTCGATCGCTTTGACCGTTTTTTGGTGCCACGTGATTCCCTTGCCGAGCGTGGATCCGCGTTCCCGGAGGATTCGCTCTTCGGTTTCCTTTCCGAAAGGCAAGAACAGCAACCCGGGCTGATAGAGATGCGTGCCCGAGGGGTCCACGATCGCGACGTCCCAGTCCTTCGAGAGACGTCGTCGTAGCTTATGGGCGATCGCAGTGCCGGCAGTCCCAGCGCCCAAGATGAGAATGGTTTTCATGTCACGGCCTCGTCTGAGCCCGGCGAGTTTGCAAGCAGTGTGCCGACGGGTGCAGGGCTCAACTAGGGAATCGTGCATACGATGACTACACCCTCGCCAAACTCGACGGCCTGGTTTTTCTCGGGCTTCGCGTGTCGATGTGCTTGCAGTCGTCTGCTCGAACTGACGGACCTGTCAGACGTGGTCGGACGCCGCGGCGAGCGCGCGATCCGAAGGCGAATAATTTTCGGCGGACAAAGGCGCATCTGCATTTTTTGCGCGCTCTCGCATGGCGGTTAGAAAACGCAGCGTGCCGTCGAGCATGCGGGCCGTGCGCGGCGATGCGAAAATGTCGAATGCGTGCTGGGCGCCTCGGAGCTCCGTGTACGTCACCGGAGCGCTCGAAATCTCCCGGAGGGTTTCGGCGAAGAGGCGCGCGTCCTCGACGGGAGCCAGGGTATCACGATCGCCGTGCACGATGAGAAAGGGCGGTGCGTCCGGGTGGACCCGGTCGAGCGGGGAAGCGCGAACGAATTTCTCGGGTTCCCTTGCGAAGAACGCCTTCATGATCATCGGCTCGAGCATCTGAGAACGAAACCGCGGCAGCATCGTGTCGAGCCGGTTGGTGAAGTCGTACACCCCGTAGACGGGCACGGCGGCTTGCAAGCTCGTATCCGCATCTTCGAAGCCGGGCTGATACTCGGGGTCGTTTGCGGTCAGGGCCATCATCGCGGTGAGGTGCCCGCCCGCCGAACCACCGGTGACCGCAACGAAACTCGGGTCGATGCCGTATTCATCGGCGTGCTCCCGAATCCATTTCAGAGCGTACTTCAGGTCGACTAGGTGGTCGGGCCAGGTTGCGGCCGGGCTCAAGCGATAGTTGACGTTGAAGCAGACCCAGCCGTTCGCGGCGAGGTGTCCGATGAGGGGCCAGCCCTGCTCGCGCTTGTCTCCGATGATCCAGGCGCCGCCGTGAATCTGTATGATCGCCGGACGATTGGTGCACCGGTCCTCGGGCATCGCGACGTCCAGCCGTAGTGTCTTGCCCGAGGCTTCACGGTACGTGACGTCACGAAGCACCCTGACGCCGGCGCGGCGGAACAGAAACGGTACGACGAGCTGGGTAAGCGGGAGGCGCGCGGCGTTCTCCGGCTCAGCGAAGTCTGCAAGGGCATCGTCAAAGGTGTGCCGGGTATTGTGGCCGTCGCGAAATAGTATGAGGAGGCCCAGCCAGGAGGCGATCGTGATTCCCATGCCGAGCACCCCCGCCCAGTGCGACAGAGCGCCGAGCTCGACGAATAAGAGAGTTGCGATCGCCTGCCAGACGATGTGGTGGAGGGCCAATTCGGCCGTGAGCCAGGACCCGAAGAAGCTGGGTACGAAGAGAGCCGGTATTCGTCGCACTGGCACGAAGGCGTTCAGTGTGAACACCGCTCCAAGTATGCTCACCGCTAGGAACAACCAGGCAACGTGAGTTTCGCTGAGCCACATAGACCCTGGCCTTCTAGCACGTTCCGCGATAAGCCGAGGCCGATGGGCAACGAAGAGCTCTCTTTTTCGAAGATCACCCACCTGCCGAATCGTCCGATTCAGCATTTTCAGCGGCCGCTACAAGCGTTCACACACATCGAGTCCGCAAGCGGGGTCTTCCTCCTGATTTGCACAGCCATTGCGCTGCTTGCTGCCAACTCGCCCTACGCGGAAACGTACAATGCCTTCTGGCACCACGAGCTTCGCTTCGCCGTCGGCGACCTCTCGCTCTCGCACTCGCTTGCGCATTGGATCAACGACGGGCTCATGGCGATCTTTTTCTTCGTCATTGGCCTGGAAATCAAGCGCGAGATGATCATCGGTGAGCTGAGCGATCGCCGAAAGGTCGCACTGCCAGTCGCGGCGGCACTTGGTGGTGTCGTTGCGCCGGTGTTGGTCTATCTCATGTTTCAATACGGCGAGGCGGGGCAGCGAGGCTGGGCGGTTCCAATGGCAACGGACATCGCATTCGTCGTCGGTTGCATGTCGCTCTTAGGCAATCGCATTCCCCGTGGGCTGAGCATCCTGATGCTTTCCTTGGCGATCGTCGATGACCTCCTGGCTGTAGCGGTCATTGCCGTTTTCTATACCGAGTCGATCAGCGGGGCCTGGCTGGCTGGCGCCGTCGTTGGAATCGCGGCGATCGTTCTACTGAGCCGGCTCGGCGTTCGCTCCATCGGCATCTACGTCATCGCTGGTGTCTGGGTATGGCTCTGCACACTCGAATCAGGTATCCACCCCACCATTGCAGGTGTCGCGGTAGGCCTGCTGACGCCCGCCCATCCTTGGCTCGGTGGAGATCGGTTCCTCGGTTTCCTTCGGCACGTAAACGACACGCTCCGCAAGCCAGAGACCAGCATCGAGCGCGCCA
>CAMYMX010000194.1 GCA_947259605.1 uncultured Polyangiaceae bacterium
CTTTTGAAGCCGCTCGAGCGCCGCCGGCGCGAAGCTCGGCGCGATGATGCATTCGATGAACGTCTCGGCGACGGCGTTCGCGGTCGCCTCGTCGACCTCGCGATTCAGGGCGACGATCCCGCCGAAAGCGCTTTGTGCATCGGCCTCGCGAGCGATGCGGTACGCCTCTTCGAGGGTCGCCGCGGTGGCCACGCCACAGGGGTTGGTGTGCTTGACGACGACCGCGGCCGGCCCCTCGAACTCGCGCACCGCTTCGATGGTGGCATCCACGTCGACCAGGTTGTTGAAGGAGAGCTCCTTGCCCCCAGCGCCAAGCGACTGAGCCAAAGCCAGGCTACCCTTGCCCGCGTTGCGTTCGATGTAAAAGGCGCCCTGCTGATGCGGGTTCTCGCCGTATCGAACGTCATAGGCCTTGGTGAAGCTGAGGGTGAGTGCCCCGGGGAACTTGGAGTCGGTCCCCTGCGAGGTCAGATAGGCCGAAATCGCGCCGTCATAGGCTGCGGTCTGCGTAAACGCCTTGGCGGCCAAGCGTGCGCGGAGCGCCGCGTTCGGACCATCGCCGGACTTCACGGCGGCAAGCACCTCCGCGTAGTCCGTCGGCTCGGTCACGACCGTGACGCGTGCCTGATTCTTGGCGGCGCTTCTCACCATCGAGGGGCCGCCGATGTCGATGTTCTCGATCGTCTCGTCGTGAGACGCGCCCCGCGCGACCGTCTGCTCGAAGGGATAGAGGTTCACGCAGACGAGGTCGATCGGCTTGCCGCCAATCCCGCCGAGCGCATCGCGGTCCTCGCGGCTATCGCGCATGAGAATCCCGCCGTGCACCCGCGGGTGAAGTGTCTTGACACGACCGTCCATGATCTCGGGCGACTCGGTGTACTCCGAGACGTCGATGACCGAGACTCCCCCCTCGCGAAGCGCGCGGGCGGTGCCGCCGGTCGAAAGAATCTCGACGCCCGCTTCGGCAAGCCCTTTGGCGAACTCGACGACGCCTGTTTTGTCGGAGACCGAAATCAGTGCGCGTTGGATCTGTGTCATGAGGGTCGGCCCATACCGCGCGGGCAGAATGCCGTCAATGGAATCCGGGAGAGACACCGCTCAAGCGTCCGGGACGCCGATCTCGTCCCCTTCGTGAATCTGTGCGAGCGTCGCTTCGACCCAGGGGCCAAGTTCCCCGACACGAATCATTTCGCGCGCTTTGCCCATCAGCGCGCCATAGAAATGCAAGTTGTGGAGCGACAGCAAGCGCGGCCCGAGCATTTCGTCAGCCTTGAACAGGTGCCGCAGATAGGCCCGCGAATAAGTCGCACAGACGGAGCAATCGCAGCGGGCGTCGAGGGCGCTTTGGTCGTCGCGGTGCCTGGCCTGTTTGAGATTCACCCGGCCTCCCCAGGTGAGGGCCTGCCCGTTGCGCGCATTGCGCGTGGGAAGGACGCAATCGAATAGATCCACTCCGCTCGAGACCGCTCTGAGCAAATCGGTCGGCGTGCCGACGCCCATGAGGTAGCGGGGCCGATCCGTGGGCATCTGCGGGGCGATCCGATCGAGAAGCTCGTACATACGCGCCGTTGGCTCTCCGACGGAGAAGCCGCCAAGCGCCACGCCGTCGAAGTCGAGGGCGGCGATCGTCTCCAGATGAGACAGCCTCAGGTCGAGCTCGGTTCCCCCTTGCACGATGCCAAAGCGGGCTTGGCCTTCGGCAGGCTCGGTTTGCAGGCAGCGCTCCGCCCAAGCGGTCGTCCGCGCCATCGCGCGTTCGATCTCCGCTCTTGGTGCATCACCTCGCGGACACTCGTCGAGCACCATGGCGATGTCCGAACCCAGAAGCGCCTGCACGCGCATCGCTTCTTCGGGCGTCAATCGTTGTAAGCTCCCGTCGAGGTGGGAGCGGAAGGTGATGCCGTCGTCGTCGATGGTTCGATGCTGGGCCAGCGAGAACACCTGGTAGCCGCCGCTGTCGGTCAGCAGTGCGTGCGGCCAGTTCATGAAGCAAACGACGCCGCCGTGAGACGCGATCGATTCGGCCCCGGGGCGGAGCCAGAGGTGATAGGTGTTCGCGAGGATGATGCGAGCGCCCGTCGAGGCGACCTCGTCCGGAGTCAGCGCTTTGACGCTGGCCTGAGTTCCCACCGGCATGAAGGCAGGGGTTTGGACGGCCGCACGCGGCGTTTCGAGCCAACCGGTGCGCGCGTCGCCGTCGACCGAATCGACTCGAAATGCAAATCCAGCGGTGGGAAGGCTCACCGCGTTCCCCTTCGAATCAACATCGCATCGCCATAGCTATAAAAGCGATATCGGCGATCGGCGGCTTCCCGATAGGCGCGGCGCGTGAGGTCTCCGCCCGCGAACGCCATCACCAAGGCGAGGAGCGTCGACCGAGGGAGATGGAAGTTCGTCAGGAGATGGTCGACGACCTCAAAGCGATGCGGCGGGCGAATGAAGAGACGCGTCGTCCCGACACCCGCAACTGGAGTTCCGTCAGCGTCGATCGAGGACTCGAGCGTCCGGACGACCGTCGTACCCACCGCGACGACGGGCCGACCCTCAGCTCGCGCCCTGCCGATGGCGGTCACGGTGGCTTCCGGGACCTCGTAGGCTTCTTCATGCATTTCGTGGTCGTCGAGGCTGTTCGCCTGGACCGGGCGGAATGTGCCGGGACCAACGTGCAGTGTCACGTAGGCGGTCCGGTGCCCCGCCTCTTCGAGCGCGCTCAGACTGGCTTCGGTGAAGTGAAGACCCGCGGTCGGCGCCGCGACCGCACCCGGCCTCTTCGCAAAAACCGTCTGATAGCGAGCGCGGTCCGACTCGGAGGCTGCGCGGCGAATGTAGGGCGGCAGAGGGATCTCGCCCGCACGTTCGATCAGCTCGTCGACCTCGCCCTCAGCTTGGAGCTCGACCTCAAGCTCCCCATGCTCCAGGACGCGAACGACCTGCGCTTTGAGCCGGCCGCCGCAGAGGTCGAGCTCCATCCCTTCGCGCAGGCCCTTGGACGACCGCCCCATCGCGAGCCAACGGTCGGCCCGCTCGTGGCACTTTCTGAGCAAGAGTAGCTCCACTTTGCCTCCCGTGGCCTTGTTGCCGAGGAGCCGTGCTGGGAAGACCCGGGTGTCATTGAAGATCAATAGACTCGGCGGAAGCAAACTGGGCAGCTCCGCGAAAAGGTGGTCCTCGACTTCATCGGCTTGCGCGTCCAGCAGGAGCAAGCGTGACGCGTCGCGCTTGGCGAGTGGCTCCTGCGCGATCAGCTCGCTCGGGAGCTCGTAGTCGAGGTCCGAGAGCTGCATTTAGTTCCCGGAAGCCGTGATGAACCGCACGCCGTAGGTCTCGTTTGGTTGCGCGACACGGCCGCGCTCTTCCCGTGGGTCGGCCGAAACCTCGACGCAGAGCTTGCCCGCTTCCGCGTTGCGCCACGTCTTGCTGGTTTCACCGCGCCCCACGCCCTTGTCATCGAACTTCCCGCTGCGGTCGGTTCTCCGATCGACCACTCGAAGAATCAGATCGACTTCCGCCAGCGCGCTGACCTGTGCGATGATGTCCTTGGCATCCGTATTCAAACAGAAGGTGTCCACATCACCTGGCCAACCGATCCAGCCGCGCCGGTCCACACCGAGCCCGAGTGGCTCGGCCAGCTCGAGCGAATCGTTGAGCTCGCGCTCGAAGGCCGCATCGTCATCGAGTAGCCGCCACTGAACATAGTAGGCATCGGACACGTTCTCTGTAGGTAGCTCGCCTTCCACGCTCTGCTCACGCACGCGAATCAGGTACTTGCCAGGCTCAATCGGAACGTTTGGAAGCCGTTCGCCCTCCCCGAGGCCACGGGAGTCCGCGACGATCAGAGGCTCGTCTTGACCCGGCCTCAGGAGCTCGAGCACGACGTTCATGTTGGGAATCGCGTTGACCTCGACGGCCGCAGCGCGTCGCTCGGTTCCCAGGTGCTGAATCTCGAAGAGGTCGACATCGCCCAACTCTTCGCTCAAACGCTGCCCGAGGTAGGCTTCCATTTCGGTGTTTTCCGGCAAACGTGTTGCGATGTTTGCGAGGTGATTGGGCTCCTTTTCCGAGAGCCCCCTGGTGGCGAGCTGCCATACGAGCACGCCGGAACCAGCCAGAAGAAGCACCCCTAGCACCCACCAGAGCCTTCGCTTGGATCGAAAGATCGAGTCGATCCCATCGACACGACGCGAGCCGCTCCCAAACGGTGCTTGGCCTACTCCGCTCAACCGCCAATCTCCGGCGCCGACCGTCGTGAGATAGCCGACCAAGTCCTCGCGGAGCTCTTCTGCAGTCTGGTACCGCAGCTCGGGATCCTTTTGAAGACAGCGCATGATGATCTCGTCCGCCTCCTCCGGCACGGACAGAGGCGACCTTGCCGACGGTCGCAAGGGTTGTTCAGACAGATGCTTTGAAAGCACGCCAACCGGATTGGGCGCTTCGAATGGCGGATGGCCGACGACGCACTCGTACATGATCGCACCCATCGCATAGATGTCGCTTCGTCCGTCTAGCTCTTGCCCATGAATCTGCTCGGGCGACATGTAGTACGGCGTCCCCACGATTGTGCCGCTACTGGTCACCTGCGTCCCGACGTTGCCTTCGAAGAGCTTGGCAAGCCCGAAGTCCAGAACCTTGGCCGTCTCGCCATCGCGGCCTTCTCCGATGACGATGTTCTCCGGTTTGAGGTCACGGTGCACGATGCCGGCGGCATGCGCATCGGAGACGGACCCAGCCACCTGTGCGCAAAGGTACGCCACGCGCCCAAATGGCATCGCGCCTGCTTTTTCGAGGACTTTGGACAGATCTTCGCCGTCCACGTACTCCATCACGAGGTAGAGAGACCCCGACTTCGTGCGACCGAAGTCGAACACATGAACGGTATTGGGGTGGTTGAGGCGGGATGCCGACTCCGCTTCACGATGGAAGCGAGCCACGTTCTCCGGCTGCTCCTGCAGCTCTCGATGCAGCAATTTGATGGCCATCACTTTGCTGATCTGGGTGTGCTCCACTCGATAGACGGTGCCCATCGCGCCCCGTCCGATCGGCGCGACGACGCGGTAGCGGTCGGCGATGATGTCGCCCGGCCTCGGCAGGGAAGAGCCGAGAGGTGTTCCGCACTTTCCACAGAATTTCGACTCGGGCGGGTTGCTCTCGCCGCAGGCTGTGCACAGCGCAGGGCGGTCTGGCGCCGTGCTAGCCATTCAACGTGAAGTAGCGGTAACCAAGCCAGGCTGCGGCAAAGACGACGAGCACCGCGAGCGCGCGCAGCGCCTTGGCTCTTTTTTGGACCACAGGGAGCGGCTCATTGGCGCTGTCGTAACGGACGCGAGCCCGTACTCGATGACTCGGAGCGGTTGGTTCGGGCACATCGGCCGGTTGGCTGTCGCGGGGGAAATCTTGATTCGAATCGACTCGCCCGGGCTGCCCCACATCGACCTCCGGGGCCATGGGTTCGAGTGGCCGCATGCCAATCATCGTCTTGTGTGGTGTGCGACCGCGCGTTCGCTCTTGGCGTGCCGATGAAATCGGGGTGGGAGGAGGCGAGGGAATGGGCGCGGGGGTCGGAACCCCAGCGGGTGGGGTCCCGGGCTGAATCCCCAGCACCGTGTGCTTTCGAACCCGTTGCTGAGACGATGTTCGACTTGGCCCGTCATCGGCAAAAGGGTCCGGGCTCTCGTGCACGCGGATGCGCGACTGGTCGAGGCGATCCGGGGTCTGATCGCGGCGTGCGTATCCGCATTTGCCGCAGAACGCATCGTCGGGCGGGACTTCAGCTCCACATTGGGGACAATCCATAACGCACTCGTACCGTATCAGATTTTCTTCGCGCCCGCGCCTACCGGGGAATCCCCATCACGTCGGCCATGTCATAAAGGCCGGCCGGTCGGCTGACGACCCAGCGCGCCGCGCGTACCGCCCCACGGGCGAAGATCGAGCGGTCGGTTGCGCGATGGGTGAGCTCGATGCGCTCGCCCTCCCCGACCAAGTAAAGGGTGTGCTCGCCGACGACGTCCCCGCCGCGCAGCGCCATCACGCCGACCTCGTCGACGGGCCGGGCGCCGACCTGGCCGCTCCGCCCGTGACTCACCACGCGCTCCGGGTCGAGTTGCTTCGCCGCGGCCACCACCTCAGCGAGGCGGACCGCCGTTCCGCTGGGCGAGTCGACCTTGTGCCGATGATGAATCTCGACGATCTCGGCATCGAATGCCGGGCCCAACAGCTCGGTCGCGCGTGCTGCGAGGAAATATAACGCGTTGACGCCTTGGCTGTAATTTGGCGCAAAGACAATCGGGACGCGCTCGGCCGCCCGCTCGAGCCCGGCGCGGGTCGATGCATCGAGCCCCGTCGTTCCAATCACCATGGGGATGTGCTGCCCGGCGCACAGCGGCATGAGCTTTGCGGTGGCCGAGGGGATGCTGAAGTCGATGACGACCTCGACGTTACTCAGGAACTCTTCGACATCGGATGTGATGCATACGCCCGAAGGCGCTGCCCCCGCGAGCGCACCCATGTCCCGACCGATGAGCTCGCAGCCTTCACGGTCCATCGCTGCGACGAGATTGGCGTCGAGGTCGTCGGCCAAGACCGCAGCAATGCTTTGCCCCATGCGGCCCGCTGCTCCGTGTATCGCAACTTGCGCCATGGTCAGGGCATCGCAGATGCGGCGACGAGCGTCAATCGACTGGCTAGGTCGACGAGCGGCCGGCGCTCAGCTCCACCAGGCGGTCGATGAGGAAGCCGCTCTGCTCGAGCGCTTCGTCGGTGA